>JBAUOM010000837.1:0-1899 GCA_049579765.1 Xanthobacteraceae bacterium | reverse complement strand
CCTGATGGAGTTGCTCATCATCATCGACGCGCTGCGCCGCGCGTCGGGACGGCGGGTTACCGCGGTCATCCCCTATTTCGGCTATGCGCGGCAGGACCGCAAACCGGGGCCGCGCACGCCGATCTCGGCCAAGCTGGTGGCCAACCTCATCACCCGCGCCGGCGCCGACCGGGTGATGACGCTCGACCTCCACGCCGGCCAGATCCAGGGCTTCTTCGACATCCCGACCGACAATCTCTACGCCGCGCCGATGATGGTGCGTGACATCAAGGAGCGCTTCGACATCGGCAAGGTGATGGTGGTTTCGCCCGATGTCGGCGGCGTCGGCCGCGCACGCGGACTGGCCAAGCGCATCAATGCACCGCTTGCGATCGTCGACAAGCGGCGCGAGCGCGCCGGCGAATCCGAGGTGATGAACGTGATCGGCGAGGTCGAGGGCCATACCTGCATTCTCGTCGACGACATCATCGATTCCGGCGGCACGGTGGTCAACGCCGCCGATGCACTGTTGGAGAAAGGCGCCACCGAGGTCTACGCCTATATTACCCACGGCGTGTTGTCGGGCGGTGCGGTCGCCCGCATCACCGCGTCGCGACTCAAGGAGCTGGTCATCACCGACTCGATCCAGCCCACCGAGGCGGTCGACGTCGCGCGCAACATCCGCACGCTCTCGGTCGCCAGCCTGATCGGCGAGGCCATCGGCCGCACCGCCGCCGAGGAGTCGGTTTCGAGCCTGTTCGATTGAGAGCGGACAAGAGGACGCAGAGTTCCGGCTCTTGCATCCGCTGTCAAAGGTCCGCCGCCGCAGGAACCTGTGGAGAAACGACTCCCGCCCGGCGAGATATCCACGAGCAGGTGGCCGCCGCCCCCCGCGATTGCACTTTAGTCACTGGAATCAAAGCGGTTATATTCGACTCGCCAAGTGATTCGCCCCGGAGCGGTCAACGCGCTCCACCGGGGCCGCGTGAGCAGCGCCATGCGCGAGTGCGCATCCACGTCAGAGCGGCAAGGTGGAGACGAGCATGTCCCTCATCGACGCTATCGAACCGATTCTGGCCAACCCCCTCGAGGTGGTCGAGCGGGTGGCCGCAACGAATGGCTGGTCGTTCGAGCGTGCGGGCGAGGACGAGATCACCATTCTGGTGACGGGGAAATGGACCGACTACCAAGTCTCCTACACGTGGATGTTCGATATCGAAGCGCTGCACCTCGCCTGCGCCTTCGAGCTGAAGGTGCCGGAGCGCCGCCGCAGCGAGGTGCAACAGCTCATCTCGCTGATCAACGAGCAGATGTGGGTCGGGCATTTCGACCTCTGGAGCAAGGACGGCCTCATCATGTACCGCCATGCGCTGGTGCTGGTCGGCGGCGTCGAGGCCACCACTCGGCAATGCGAGGCGCTGCTCGCCACCGCGCTCGATGCTTGCGAGCGCTATTTCCCCGCCTTCCAGTTCGTGGTTTGGGCGGGCAAGCCGGCGCGCGAGGCGCTCGACGCCGCGATGTTCGAGACCCAGGGCCAGGCGTGAGGTCAGGGCGCAGTCTTGTCGAGCGCCATGCCCGGGACCTGTTCCGGCCGGAAACTCCCGCGACAATGTGATTTGGGGCGTGGACGCCAATCGGATCCCGGGCTTGCGCGCGTTCCGCGGTTTCGGCTAGCGCAAGTCGGGTAGACCCCGGCTCGCGCTGACGAACTCGGGGCACGAGGGCTGGGAGCCGCAGTCATGACGTCACCGGCGAATTCGCAAACGCAGGCGCGCCGCCTCGCCAATCCCCCCGGCGCCATCCTTCTCGCCGGCGCCGGCAAGATGGGGAGCGCCATGCTGGAGGGCTGGTTGGCGCTCGGGCTCGCCCCCCGCGATGTCGCCGTGCTGGAGCCGCAGCCCACGCGCGAGATCACCGCGC
>JBAUOM010000836.1:0-10074 GCA_049579765.1 Xanthobacteraceae bacterium | reverse complement strand
GCCGCGCACCGCGCATACCGCCGACGAGCTCGCGCGCATGCGCGCCGAGATCGCCCGGCGCGTCAGTCGGGCGCATCCTTGATTCCCCGCGAACGGCGCACCCATTTCCAAGAGGCAGTGGCAATCGGGGAGCCGCGCGTCACAGCTTCGCGCGCAGGCCGACATAGACCGAGAGCGGCTGCGCCGGCGTGATGGTGCGGGGGTCGATCGGCGGATTGGAAATCACGTTCGCCACCGACTGCGGATCGAAGTAGGTGCCGAAGGTCGCGAACTTGCGATTGAACAGGTTGTTGATGACCCCGTAGACCTGTAGCTCCTTGGTGAGCTGATAGGAGCCGTGCAGGTTGGCGACCCAGTAATCCGCCAGCTTGACGTTCTGGTTGGCGTCGTCGCCCACGTACCATTGGCTGCCGACCCAGATCATGTCGGTCCCGAGCTTCAACGCTGGCGTCACGAAGTAATCCACGCCGCCCTTGACCTGGTGCCGCGGGATGCCGGGGATTTGCTTGCCGGGCGTGACCAGGACGTCGCCATTGGCGTCCGCGGAAGGATTGTTCGGCGAGGCCAGCAGGCCGGTGAACTGGTAGGTGGCATCAACGAAGGCGTAGTTGGCGTAGACGAGATATTGCGCGGTCTGGTACTGCGCGCCCGCCTCCAGCCCCTGCCGGCGTGTTTGGGGGACGTTCTGGAACACGCCGCGGCCCTGCAGGACGCTCGCGACCTGGATGATGTCGCTCTCGCTGTCGGTGCGGAACAAGCCGAGCTTCCAGTCGCCGCGGCCGCCGGCGGTGCTGATATTGCCGCGCAACCCGGCCTCGCGCGTGCGCGCGACCACCTGATTCAGCGGCGGATCGGAGACCAGGAAGCCCTCGAGCAGGCAAGGCCTCTGCGGGTTCGAGCAGCCGAGCTCGAGCGGCGTGGGCGCGCGGTTCGCTTCCGAATACCCTGCGTAAAACGTCATCAGCTCCGGGATAATCTTGTAGGTGAAGCCTGCCACCGGATTGAAGCGTTCGAACGTGTACTGCGCGCTCAGGTCGGGGCTGGTGCCATTGAGATCGGACATCGCGATCTGGGCGATGTTGTAACGTCCCCCGGCAGTCACCGACAGCCGGCTGGTGACGTCGAAGGTCTCGTTGAAGTAGGCGCCGTAATAGGTATTCCACGCCGCGAGGCTGACGGGAGCGAAGCCGATATTTCCAGCCGTGTGGATGATCTGCCCGGTCCCGGGCACGGCGGAATTGGGGCCGACGAAGAAGTCAGGGAAGATGTAGCCGAGCTCGCTGTTGCCCTGGAAGCCGATTTTGCTGCGGTCGACGCTGGCGCCGATGGTGAAGTAGTTGCCGTGGCCGAGCACCTTGTCGTCGTTGAGGCCCTGCAGCGAGGCGCCGGTGGTCATCGCGTTGGTGAAGGTGCGGTCCACCGTGCCCCATGGCGTGCGCGCGCAGGTATTGCCGGTCCCGGGAGGGCAATTGATCGGCTGGTTGTTCGGATTGAGGATCTGGAAGTTGGCCGCAGGCTGTCGCGGGAAGCCGTCGTCCTCCAGGCACAGCGTGTTGAACAGTGGATTGGCGGCGTTACCGCTGCAGCGCTCGACCTCGGCGGCATTGCCGTCGACGTGCTCCTGGTGGAACCTGCGGTAATAGAGATTGCTCTGCACCGTCCAATGGTCGGTCACGGAATAGCGGCCGTTGAGCGCAAGCAGTTCGGCCTGGTTCTTGGCGGTCTGCGGCCAGGTGTAGATCGCCCGGTAGTCCTGATTGAGCAGCTCGATCGGGGTCGGTCCGACCACGCCGAAATAGTTGTCGGCGGCTGAAACCACGAGATGAATCTCGGCGTCGGTGCCTTTCCAGCCGAGATCGCCGTAGAAGCGCGCGATCCGCGACGGCGACTGGTAGCGCCAGCCGTCGTCCTTGAGCCCTTGCGCGGCGAGATAGAGACCCCATTCGCCGTTGCGCACGCCATATTGCAGCCAGCCGCCGACGCGGCCGTAGGAGCCGCCCGAGGCATCGAATTCGGTACCGTTATAGGTAAAGCCGTCCTTCATCTGGAAGCTGATGGCGCCGCCGAGCGCATTGAGACCGAACGCCGGATTGTTGGTCCAGACGTCGGCACGGCCGATGGCGATGGTCGGGATCAAGTCCCAGTTGACGGTGTCGCCGAAGGCCTCGTTGACGCGCACGCCTTGCATATAGACGGCGAGCCCCTGCGGCGTGCCCTGCACCGGAGAGGCGGTGAAACCGCGATAGCGCAGGTCCGTAGTGAACTCGTTGCCCTGGACGTCGTTACTGATGACGCCGGGAATGCGCTGCACGAGCGTCTCGACTACGTTGGGCGAATAGACCCGCGAGAAATCCTCGGCGGTGAGCGTTTGCACCATCGCCGGCACCTTGCTGCGGTCGAAGCCGACGCCGGTGAGGGGCGTCGGCGCGACGACCTGAAACGCAGCCAGCGCACTGGGGGTGGGGGCGGGCGCCGGAGCCGCGGGTGGCGTACGCGCGGCTTCTCGTCGAGTCGCCGGTGCCGCTCGCCGCGGCTTGGGCGCAGGCTTGGGCGCGGTGACGGTAACCTCGGGCAAGGTCGCGGCCGCTTGGCCCCATGCGTCGCCTGGAGCGAGGCTCACGGCGGCACCCGGCAGGATCAGCGCGCTCAGCGCAGCCGCCTCCAGCAGCCGGCGTTTGCCGGCCGCCAGCCGCGACAAATCTCGGCCGCCCCCTGCCGCCCCCCGCATCGCACCGCCCCGACGCAATGGCCCTACGCAAGTCCCCGACAAATGCTGGAATAATCCCGGCGTGCCGTCTCGTTACGTTTTGCCAATTCGTACTGGAACATCTGGCAATGTGGCCGCCGGGCCACATACAAGCCTCGCCGGCATCTTCGCCTGCGAATAACGTTCGTTATCAACAGCCTAGGACCAACCTTCGCAGCGCCGCCACGGGCTGCTGCCTTCGACAAGGAGCATCCGAGCCGGTACCGTCCGGCCAAACCGGGCTCCAGCATTGACCGCCTCCCAGTCCGCCGAGAATGACACCGCGCCGTATCAGCGCGCGATGAAGCTCGCGGTCCTGGCGCTGGTCGCCGTCGCGCTCGGGTTCCCCATCAACGACCTCTTTCGCTACGCGCTCCTCGTCGTCGCGACCGTGGTCGTCGCCGTGGGGCAGGCGTCCGCGCTGCCGCGACGGTGGCTAGGCGCGTTGGCGGCGGTGGTGCTCTGCGTCTTGGGGCAAGTCGCTTTTCCGGCACCGCGCATCGAGGAGGGTCACAACGTCTTTCTCGTCGACGCGGCGGGAGGTGCGCTCGAAGCCGGGCTGCCGGCGCAGGTGTTCCACTTCATGGCCGCCGAGTTCGACGCCAGATATCCGCGCGCGCGACGCTGCGACCCCGCGCAAGACGGCTGTTGGCGCGGCCAGGCCTTTCCCCGGCGGACCTTCGCCTTTTCCGCCGACGGCATCTACGACCGGCCGGCGTATTCGCGCCGGGTCGTGGGGATCGACTTTTCCGATCCCGTGTGGCTGCGCCTCGGGTTCATCAACGAGCACGGCTACAACTGGAATTCTCAGGTCAGCGATCTCGATCGTGCCTCGCGTGATCGGCGCTCGTTCGCGCTGCTGCATCGCTGGAAGCTCACGATGCCGTGGTTCGTCATGTACCGCTTCCCCGCCGATTTCGTCGGCACCGCCTTGTGCTGGCGGGGCGAGGTGCTGTGGGAAGGCACGGACGCACATTTCGAGGCCATTTCGCACCCGTCGATGCAATGCCGCACGCTCGTGCCCGCCGACATCGGGCGGCGCATCTTCGGCGTCGCGATCGCGCATGAGCTGGCGATGCACTTGGCACCCACGGCAAAAGTCAGGCTCCGCCAGCTGGTGGAGCCCGGCCTCGCCGCAGCTGCCGCCCTCGCCGTGCTCGGCCTGCTGGTGCGCGTTCGCTCGCGGCGCCTGGTCCTGCCGTTCGCCCTCGTCGCGGTCACCCTGATCGTCGTGTTCTTCGACGACGCGAGCTTTCTCGGCGGGGTGCGTCCGTTCGACAGCGGCGACGACGGTCTGGTCTATGACGGCTATGCCCGCGTCATGCTCCAGCAATTGCTCGCGGGCGACGTCACCGGGGCGCTGGAGGGCGGCGAGAAGGTGTTCTATTTCACGCCGGGCCTGCGCTACCTGCGCGCGCTCGAGCATCTGATCTTCGGCGAGAGCTATCTGGGCTATCTCTCGCTCGTTCTCGCCCTGCCGTTCCTGGTCTTCGCCGTGTTCCGGCGCTTCCTGCCGCTGCGCTGGGCGCTGGCGCTCGTCGTCGTATTCGCGGCCGTGCCAGTGGGGGTGCTGTTCGGCTCGAGCCTCGTGCAATACGTCAAATGGGCAGCGCGCGGCTTTGCCGACCCGGCGGCCTATGTCTGTTTTCTCGCCGCCTTCGTGTTGCTGGTCGGCCGCACCGATGCCGGGCCCCGCGATCGCTTCTCCGGCGCGTTCGGCGCCGGCCTCCTGTTCGCGCTGGCGCTGTTCGTGCGACCCAATATCGCGCCGGCGACGGGCATCCTGCTCGCAGGCGCCGGGCTCGCGACGCTGTGGCAACGCCAATACCGCCGTTTGGCCGGACTATGCATCGGCTTCTTGCCGGTGTTGGGCATGGCACTTCACAACTGGGTTTACGGCGGCGAGTTCGTGCTCTTCACGGCGACGGCCGCGCACCCCCGCCTGCTGCTGATGACCCCCTCGGGCTATCTGGCGGCGCTCGCGGAACTCGGGCATTTCGACTTCACCGGCGAGCACCTCATGCGCGCGCTGCGACAGATCGCCGGCTGGCTTGCGGGCCCGTCCGAATCGGTCGTCATGGCGCCGCTCAATGCGGCCGCGATCGTCGTGCTGGTGCGGATGGCGGCGTCGGGCGAGGCCGATCCATGGCTGCGGCTCACTGCTTTCGCCACGCTGGCGCAGCAAGGCGTCGGCATGTTCTACGCCACCGCCGGCCGCTATTACTATTTGACTTGGCTTCTCACGCTCCTCGTCGTGGCGGCCTGGCTGCACGGCGAAGGCATCGAGCTGTTCCGGCGGAAGTTTCCGGATTTCGCCAAGCGGATCGCAGCTCATCCGGCGAGCGCGGCGCTCGCGCGCGCACTCGACCGCATGGCGCGGATGTCGCAGTCGTAGCAGCGCTCATTTCTTCGTCGCCGTCCGTCGCGCTTTCCGCGGCAAAGCGATGAAGCCGTGCAACTCCGCGAGCAACAGCGCGCCGATATGCAGCTGCGAGACGAATTCGCCGCGCCTGATCAGGCGCACGATCTCGGCAGGCGATACCAGCTTCACGCTGATGCCCGGCTCCGGCTGGAATTTGGCGATGCGCTCGCCGGCGGCGACGAAGAAATTGTGGATCCGGTTATCGAGGCGTCCGGTGCAGGCGCGGTTGTCGCCCAACGCGTGCACCGCGCGCGCGGTCAGGCCGGTCTCCTCCACGAGCTCGCGCCGGGCGCCATCGATAGGACTTTCGCCGGGATCGACCAAGCCGGCCGGCAGCTCCCATGCGAAGTCCTCGATGGCCGGCCGATACTGCCGCACGATCGGAATTTTCCCGCTCCGGGTGAGCGCGACGATGGAGATGTAGTCAGCCTGCGCGACCGCATGATAGAGCTGCGGGGCTTCACCGCGCGCAAACTCCACCTCGCGCGCGATGATGCTCATCCAGGGTGAAACCGCGGTCGTGCGGCGCGAGCGTATTCGCGGCCATTTCATCGGCGTCATCCGGTCGTCACGTCCGCCCGCCCTTCAGCGTCACCGCGCCCGGAGGCCGGCGCAGAAAGGTCGTGGCGAAGGCGTAGACATACCAGCGCCAATAGGCCGGAAGCCACTTGATCACCCGGAACCGGCTGGCGCCGTGGCGGCGCTCGTACCAGCGCACCGGCACCTCCGCGATCCTCCAGCCGAGCCGATGCGTCTTCACCAGGAGCTCGATGCTGTAGCAGAACCCTTCCTCCGACTCGACCGCGATCCGATCGATCACGCGGCGCGAGAACATGCGGAAGCCGTTGCTGGCATCCGTGGTCGGCAGCCTTGCCACATGCCGCAGCGTGAAATTGGCGCTGCGCACCAACGCCGCCTTGAGCGGCGGGCAACCGACCATCGCGCCGCCCGGCATGAAGCGGCTGGCGCACACGACGTCGCATCCCGCCCGCGCGAGCGCGACCATGCCGTCGAGCATCGGCGCGTTGGTGTGGTCGTCGGCGGGATACATCAGCACGAACGGCGCCGTGCTGGCGGCAAAACCGGTCATGACGGCGCCGTGGGCGCCGCGACCGGCATTGCGCACGAACTCGACGGCGAGACCGGCATGGGCCTGCGGATTGCCGCGGATCGCCGGCAGGGTGTCGTCCTCGGGATGGTCGTAGCAGATCAGTACCCGCGCCGGCGTCGTCACCGACCGCTTGAGCGCGTCCAGCGTCGCCACGATGTTGCGGCCCTCGTTGTAGACCGGAATGACGATATCGAGCTCGGGCGCCATCGCTCACGATTTCGCGCCGACGGTAAGCACGAACGGGCGCAGCCGCTCCAGCATCGGCAGGCCGAACACGACGGCGTCGAGGAAATTGTAGACCGGGAGCACGAGACGTGCGCGCGGCGAGGCCACATAGCGGTAAGCGAGGCCGGCGAGATAATGCGAGGATACGCCGAAGCCGGCACGCTCGAACACGCCGACGACCTCACCGGCGAGCACCGGACGCTCGTTCTCGGTCACTCCGATCGGACTATAGAACGGCGACGCGCGGTCGCGGTAGAGCCACATGAAGGGGTTCATCCGATTGGGATCGAAGGCGAGGAACCGCCCCTGCGGCCGCAGCATGCGGAAGACCTCGGCCGCGCAGCGGGAGGGATCGGGAAGATGGTGCACGACGCCGCTCAGGAGCGCACCGTCGAAGCTCGCGTCGGGAAACGGCAGGCGCTCGATGTCGCCTTCGACGAACTGGATGTGCGGATGCTTGCGCCGGCCGACCGCGACCAATTTGGGGCTGATGTCGAGCCCGACGCAGACGTAGCCCGCGCGCGCGAGCAGGGCGGTGAAGGTCCCCGACCCGCAGCCGAGATCGGCCACCCGCGCGCCGGGCTCGAGCCCCGTCTGCTGCACGAAGGCATCCACGAGGCGGGCGCTCGCCTGCGGCGTGAACACGTCGTAGTCGTCCGCGGCGGCATGACCGTCGAAGAACGCAATCTCTTTCTGTTTGTCTTGCGCGGAGCCGACCATCTCTTCGCATCGCTCGGACGTGAGTGCCGACGCAATCAATTTTCGTTTCGTCGGGAAGTCCCTAACACAAGCCGCGGGGTCGACCAACAACCCGATCGGCGCCTCAATCGCCGCTGCGGTAGGCGTCGCGCCAGTTTGCACCCGGGCGAAACTCCTCGTCGCGGCCGTCGTAGCGCCACACCCCGCGCGTGGGCTTGTCGTAGGCGGGAACGAAGCGGTCGCCATATCGCATGCCGCAGTAATGCACCGGCTTCACCTTGTCCCAGACGATGAAGCCGTCGGCGTCCATGCAGCCGTCGTCGATGCTCACCGCCACGACCTCGCCGCAGAACATCACCCGATCGAGCCAGGCGCGCGTCCACTCCACCCGGCATTCGAAATGGGCGCGGCACTCGACGATGCGCGGAGGGCGCAGCACGCGCGACGGCATGGCGGTGAGCCCGGCCTTCTCGAGCTCGTTCACGCCGGGCTTGAACGGCAGCCCGCAGACCGGAACCCGGTCCAGCACGGCCTGCTCGAACGGCACCACGTTGACGACGAACTCGCCGGTCGCAAGCGCGTTCTCGGTCGTGTCCTTGTCCGCGCTGCAGGTGAAGGCGATGTACATGGGCTCGTGGCACACGCGGGTGCAGGTGCCGAAAGCGGCGGCATTCACGTTTCCGCGCCGGTCGACCGTCGTGATCAGGACCAGGCAGGAGCTCGGCGCGAAGATGTTGTCCCACCATTCCGGTTTGACGTCGATCTTTCTCGCAGGCGTGCTGGCTACGGGCATGGCACGCGCCGCTCACACGCCCGCGCTGAGCTTGCGGATGGCTGTGACCAACTCCCGCCGGGTTGCACTCGTCCCGCGTTGCATGGCGTGGCTCTCCCTGTCCGGCTCCGCGTGGCTTCATGGTGCCCGATCACATTGTACCGCGGCCGATCCCAGCGGTGGGGCGGTTTGCCCAGCCTCATCGCTTACGGACATCGACGGCAACATCACGACCGCCGCTGCAGCACGATCAGAGCGTCCAGCGCCATCCCGCCCTGCGGCAGCGCCACGAACGGGTTGATGTCGACGGACGCCACGACGTCATCAAGCTCGACGGCGAAGGTTCCGAGCGCCACCAGCGCACCGACGACGGCCTCGGCATCGCGGACTTGCGCTCCGCGATAGCCGGCGAGCAACTCGGCGGCGCGCAGGCGGGCGAGCATGTCGCGCGCCTTGTCCGGGGTGACCGGTGGGGCGCAGAACGCCACGTCCCTCACCAGCTCGAGCAGGACGCCGCCGCTGCCGGCCATCAGCACCAGGCCCATTTCGGGATCGCGGTGCAGGCCGAGCGCGAGCTCCAGGCCGCCCCGGATCTGCCGGCACACCAGCATGCCGGCGAGACGATACGCGCGCAGCTCGTGCGCCATGCGGTCATAGGCCGCCGCCAATTGCTCCGGCGACGCGAGGTCGAGCGCTACTGCGCCCAACTCGGATTTGTGCGTGAGCTCCGCCGAGACTGCCTTGAGCACGACGGGATAGCCGATGCGCGCGGCCTGCGCGATCGCCTCCGCCGGGGACGCCACCAGCGCCTCCGCCGGCGTGGCGATGCCCCATGCGCGCAATATCTCCTTTGATTGGACTTCATCCAGGGCGACAGGCTCTTTCGTCGCGCGCGAGCGCAGCCGCTCGGTCAATGCGCACCGTTCCGGTGTCGGCGCCGGTATCGGCGATGTGCAGGCGCGGGCGAGGCGCTCGCGCTCGTCCCGGCGTGCTACGCTCGCGATCGCGCGCAACGCCTTGTAGGCCTCCTGCAGGAACGATACGTGCGGCGCCGCGGCCCGCAGCGCGCGGCTGTAGTCGGTCTGGCCGTGGGAAATCGGCGTGACGAATGCGATCGGCTTCTTCGCCTTGGCCGCGGCGTAGTCGTCGGCCAGGCGAATATAATGCTCGGCGCGCTCCGAGCCGGGCGCGCGCGGCAGTCCCTCCTGGACCAGAACCATGTCCACGTTCGGGTCTGCCTGCAGCGCGTCGATGCTGGCCATGAAATTGTCGGCGCTGCTGAGCACCCCGAAGCCGCCGTCGATCGGATTGCTCACCAACGATCCGACCGTGAGCACGGCGTTGAGCCGAGTCGTCGTGGCAGGCGCCAGCGGAGGAAATTCGAGACCGTTGCGCTCCGCCGAATCGAGCAGGAGGCCCCGATAGGCACCGGAGAGCGTGACCGCGCCGAGGCGGCGGCCCGGCGGGGCGCCGGTGTGCACGAGCAATTCCGTGATCTCGACGGCATCGTCGAGCGTATCGGCGCGAACGACTCCGACCTCGCCCGCGACCGCATCGAAGGCTTCGACGCTACCGGCGAGCGAGCCGGTATGGGCCATGGCGGCGCTTCGCCCGGCTTCCGACTGTCCGAGCTTGACGGCGACGATCGATTTGCCCGCCGCGCGTGCCATACGGCACGCCGCCTTGAACGTCTCGAGCCGCGAGATCGCTTCGACGTAGATGATGATGACCTTGAGCTCGGGCCGGTCGGCGAAGAAGGCGATATAGTCGGCAATCGCGAGCCCGGCCTCGTTGCCGCTGGTGATGAGGTATTCCGGCCAAATGCCGCGCTCCTGCAGCGACTGATTGGTGAAGATCATCATGCCGCCGCTCTGGCCGACCAGCGCCACCGGCCCTTCCCGCATCGCCAGGGGACGGTCCTCGGTCAAGGTGACGAGGCGGCTGCTCGCGCAGACATTGCCCATGCAGTTGGGACCCGACACGGCGAGCCCGGTTTGCGCGATCACGGCCGCGAGCTCGCGTCCGAGCGCGGCGGCTTCGCGGTCGAAGCCCTCGCCGAAGCCGGCGGAGAACACCGTGGCGCTGCGCGCACCGGCGGC
>JBAUOM010000835.1:0-11571 GCA_049579765.1 Xanthobacteraceae bacterium | reverse complement strand
GGGCGTGAACGTCACCGAGATGTACGGCCAGACCGAGACCGCCGGCGGCATCATCAGCGGCCAGCGCGGCCCGTTTCCGCGCCCCGGCGACGTCGGCAGCGTGCCTGCGGGCTGGCAGGTGACGCTCGCCGAGGACGGCGAGGTGCTGGTGAAGAGTCCCGACCTGTTCGAGCGCTACTGGAACGACGCCGAGGCGACCCGCGCCGTCAAGCGCGAGGACGGGTTCCTGCGCACCGGCGACATCGGCGAGTGGCGCGACGGCGCGCTGCGTCTCGTCGACCGGGCGCGCGACTTCATCGTCACCTCCGGCGGCAAGACCATTTCGCCGTCCTTCATCGAGACGACCCTGCGCGGCAGCCCCTACGTCGCGGAGGCGATCGTGTTCGGACATGGCCGCAAATACCTCGCCGCGTTGGTGGAGATCGATGCCGACACCGTCGCGGATTGGGCGCGCAACCACGACGTGCCCTATACCGGCTTCACCAGCCTCGCCGCCAATCCCGCGGTCCTGCGGCTGATCGGCGCTGAGATCGAGCGGGTGAACGGCGAGCTGTCGCGCGCCGAACAGATCAAGGCCTTCCGCATCCTGCCCAAGGCGCTCGATCCGGAGGAGGAGGGCGAGCCGGTCACGCCGACGCGCAAGGTCAAGCGCCACCTGATGTACGAGCATTTCAAGACTCTGGTCGAACAGATGTACGATGATCGCGAGGAGCGGCTGATATCCGCTGCCGCAATCGAGATCGCATGATCAGGAAACAGGGAGGAAAAACATGCTGCGAAGAATTCTCTTGGCCGCCCTGGCCGCGGCAGCCTTCGCGTGTCCGGCGTGGGCGCAAGACGCCTATGTCGTCGGCATCACCGGGGCACTGACCGGGCCGCCAGCCAGCACCAACGCGCCGCCGATCGAAGGCCTGCGCCTTTATGTCGACCGCCTCAACGCCGCGGGCGGCGTCAACGGCAAGAAGATCCAGTTGATCGTGCTCGACGATCAAGCCGAGCCGTCGAAGGCCGCCGCCAACGCCAAGCGGCTGCTGACCCAGGACCATGTCAACCTGCTGATCCTGTCGAGCCTGTCCTCCACCTACGCGCCCGTGATCGCGGAGGCCAAGCGCGCCAACGTCCCGCTGATGTTCATGGGCGCGGTCTGCCCGAAGGAGGTCTATCCGCCGGCCGAGGCGCTGCAGTTCTGCACCACCGCCTATGCCGGCGGCTACGACAGCCGCGCGACGCTGGCCTTCATCAAGGAGACCGCCAAGGGGCCGGTGCGCATCGGCTTCGTTGCCATGGCGATCCCGCTCTCGCGCGGTGAGATCGACTATGCCGAGACGCAGGCGAAGAGCATGGGCATGACCCCGGTCGACAAGGAGGTGATCCCGCCGCCCACCGCCGACTACACGCCGTTCGCCACCAAGCTGAAGGATGCCAATCCGAACTGGATATTCTCCTGGGCGCCGTGGGTGACCGAGGTCAAGACCTTGGAGGCGCTGCGCCGGCTCGGCTGGGAGGGTGACTACATCGCCTGGGCGCATATCGAGGCCGAGGCCGAGCTGGCGCGGATCAAGGACGGGAAGTTCTACGTCATCGGCGCCAACTCGCTGTTCCAGGAGAACCTGCCGATCCACAAGCTGATCAGGGACGAAGCCAAGAAGGGCAGCGTGCGCTATCCGGCCGAGCAGCTGACCGAAGGCTGGATCGGCGGCCTCGTGCTCGAGGCCGTGCTCAAGGGCGCCGGCTGGCCGCCCGATCCCGCGAAAATCCGCGCCGCGATGGAAAAGATCAAGGTCGATACCCAGGGCTTGCGTGGCGGCCCGATCGAGTGGAGCAACGACAACCACTTCCGCACCCGTCAGTACTACCGTGTCTATCGCTGGGACCCTGCGAAGTCGGCGGTCACGGTGACCAAGGACTGGGTGGCTTACGACGTGAAGTGACCACGGGCGCGTCCGGGATGCGGTGCAGCGCTGATCCGGGCCGCCACGGATCGCGACGATCCACGCAAGTCGGACTTGGCCGACTTGCGCCCCAGCTGAGCGCCGATCTCGATTAGACTCGAGATCGGCGTCTCCAGCGTACACCTCGCCCATTCACCGATTCCTGACCCGTGCAGCTCATCGTCAACATCATCGTGCTCGCGGCGATCTATGCGCTGCTCGCCTGCGGCTACGTGCTGATCTACCGGGTGAGCCGAGTCATGAACATGGCGCACGGCGAGCTCGCCATGTTCGGCGCCTATCTCCTGTACACCGCCGCCTCGCTGCTGGTCGGCCATCCCTTCGACGCGATCACCGTCGCGGTCGTGCTCAGCCTCACGGTCGGCGTGGTGGTCTACCTGGTGCTGATGCGCAAGATGACGGGAGAGACGGTGCTGGCGGCCATCCTCACCACCGTCGCCATCGGCATCCTCCTGCGCGGGCTCATCGTGCTGATCTGGTCGGCAGCCCAGCAGCATCCGCTGCAGGCGCTCGGGTTCTCCAATCCCTCGATCGAGCTCGTCGGCGGCGCGCGGATTTCGACCTGCGCGGCGCTCATCGTGATGATGACCGTCGTCGTCTACGGCGGACTGTTCGCCTTCCTGCGCTTCGGGCGCTGGGGCGTGCGCATGCGCGCGGCCGGGCAGAACGCGCTCCTGGCATCGCAACGCGGCGTCAATCTGCACGCAATCTACGCGCTGGCCTGGGGCCTTTCCACCTTGACCGGATCGATCGCAGGCATGCTGATCGCGCTCGATTCCGGTCTCGACCAGTCCATGGTGGTGATCGGGCTCAAGGCCTTTGCACCGGCGCTGGTCGGCGGGCTCGACAGCCTCGTCGGGGCGCTGATCGGTGCGCTCATCGTGGCCGGCGCCGAGGTGCTCGCCATCTATTACATCGATCCGCTGCTGTCCGACGTCGTGCCGTTCCTGGTGCTCATTGCCACGCTGATCGTGCGGCCGTGGGGTTTGTTCGGCACCCGTGAGGAGCTCGACCGTGTCTAGGCAACCGCGCGCCAGCGGCTACTTCCGCACCGGCTACGGGGACGACCTCACGCTGGTCAAGACGCGGCTCGAGCGCGGCAGCCTCGGCGTGTTCATTCTCGCGCTGATGGCGTTCCCGTTCATCGCCTCGCCGTTCCAGCTCGACCTCGGCTGCCAGGTCCTGCTCGCCAGCGTCGGCGCGCTCTCCCTCATGCTGCTGACCGGCTATGCCGGCCAGATCTCGCTCGGCCATGCCGGGCTGATCGCCGCGGGCGCGTTCACGGTCGGGATCCTGTTCCGCGAGACCAATGCCCCGTTCTGGATCACGTTGCCCGCGGCCGCCGTGGTCGGGGCGCTGCTCGGGATCATCTTCGGACTGCCGTCGCTACGGCTGCGCGGCCTCTATCTCGCGGTGAGCACGCTCGCGCTGCATTTCGTGGTGATCTATCTGGGGGGAGAATACGAAGCGCGGCGCGGCTTCTCGACCGGCATCGTCATCGATCCGCCGAGGGTCGGCGGCGTTTCCATCAGCGACGGCCGCGCCTGGTATTTCATCCTGCTGGCGGCGGCGGCGGCGACCTTGCTCGTCTGCCTCAACCTTCTGCGCGCGCGAACCGGACGGGCCTGGCGCGCCATCCGCGCGCACGAGACCGTCGCCGAGGCGCTCGGCATCGGCATCGCCGGCTACAAGGTTCTCGCCTTCGTCATCAGCTCCGCCATCACCGCGGTCGCCGGCGCGTTGTTCGCCTATTACCGCGGCTTCGTCTCGGTCGAGGCCTTCTCGCTTTTCCTCACCATCCAGTATCTCGCGATGGTGATCGTCGGCGGCATGGGCTCCCTGCTGGGTGCGCTCCTCGGCGCGGCCTTCGTCACGATCTTTCCCTATCTCATCGAGGTCTGCCTGCTCGCCTTGCCCGGGGCGCAACGCTACGCGGACATCCTGTTCGCGGTGAACTACGCCGCGTTCGGGCTGGTGATGATCGGCTTCCTGATCTTCGAGCCGCTCGGGCTGGTCGGGATCTGGCATCGCATCCAGAGCTATTTCCTGCTCTGGCCGTTCAAGCACCGCTCCGGGTCGGGGTCGCGCCCGTGACGCTGCTCGCCATCGACCGGCTCGAAGTGGTCTATCACCGCGCCGTCAAGGCGGTTCAGGGGATCACGCTCGCAGTCGAGGCCGGGCAGATCGTCGCGCTGCTGGGAACCAACGGCGCCGGCAAGACCACGACGCTGCGGGCGATCTCGGGCTTTCTCGGCCTCGACGACGCGCGCGTCAGCGAGGGCACGATCGCGTTCAAGGGGGAGCGCATCGAGAACCGGCCACCGCACGAGAACACCCGTCGCGGCATCGTGCTGGTACCGGAACGCGACAAGGTATTTCCCAACCTCACGGTGGCGGAGAATCTCGCGGCGCCGGTGCCGCGCGGCACCAGCCGCGCCGAGCAGCGGCGGCGCGAGGCGCTGGTCTATCAGTTCTTTCCCCAGCTCGGGCCGCTCAAGGCCCGCATCGGGGGACTCCTCTCCGGCGGCGAGCGGCAGATGCTGGCGCTCGCCAGCGCCATCGTCTGCCGGCCGGAATTGCTGCTGGTCGACGAGCTCTCGCTCGGGCTTGCACCGGTCGTGGTCGAGGACCTGTTGCGCCGGCTCGCCGAAATCCGGCGCGAGCTCGGCATCGGCATCCTGATCGTCGAGCAGAGCGCGACGGTGGCGCTGCAGATCGCCGATTACGGCTACGTCATGGAGAATGGCCGAATCGTGCTCGACGGCAGCGCCGAGCGCCTGCGCAACCACCCGGACATCCAGGAGTTCTATCTCGGACGCGCCGGCGGCGAGCAAAAGAGCTACCGCGACGTCAAGCAATACCGCCGCAGCCGGAGATGGTATGGCTGAGCTCGCGATCGAGCGCCTCGCGCTGCGCTTCGGCGGCCTTACCGTGCTCGACGGCATCTCGCTCGCGGTCGAAGCCGGCGAGCTGTTCGCGCTGATCGGTCCGAACGGCGCCGGCAAGACCAGCGTGCTCAATTGCGTGAGCGGAATCTACCGCGGCGAAGGCGCGATCCGGTTCCGCGGCGACGACATCGCCGGGCGCGAGCCGCACGCGATCGCCCGGCTCGGACTCGCGCGCACGTTCCAGCACGGCGAGCTGTTCGCGCAAATGTCCGTGCTGGACAACCTCTTGACCGGCCGGCACGCGCGCATCCGCACCAATCCCCTCGCCGAGATGCTGTTTCTCCCGTCGGTGCGGCGCGAGGAGGTGCGCCACCGCGCGGCGGTCGAGCGCATCATCGACTTCGTCGAGCTCGAACGCTACCGCCATGCGAGCGTCGCCGGGCTGCCGTTCGGCATTCAGAAGCTGGTCGGCTTCGCACGCGCGCTCGCGCTCGAGCCGACCGTGCTGATGCTGGACGAGCCGTCCGCCGGCCTCAATCGCGACGAGCGCGAGGATCTCGCCCGCTTCATCCTGCGCATCAAACACGAGCTGCGCATCACGATGATCTGGATCGAGCACGACCTGCAGATGGTGGCCGACCTCGCCGACCGCATCCACGTGCTCGATTACGGTCGCACGCTGGCGGAAGGCGCGCCGGCCGATGTCCTGAAGGATCCGCGCGTCATCGCCGCCTATATCGGCACGGTCGCGCCGGTATCTTAGGTTTAGCGGGACGAGGGCGGAGCGATCCGGTACGTCTCGGCGGCCTGCGCCGGTCACGCTCTTTCGAGAATCTTGTCCTGCTTGCGGAAGTGGTAGCGCGGCAGCTTGTCGAGGTCGGTCCCCGTCACCCGGATGACCCAAGCCTTCTTGGGGTGACAGGTGGAATGCATGACGCCCGGGCCGTATCCGTGCGTCTCTCCAGGGCCGATTGCATACTTGCCGGTCGCGATCAGCTCGGCGTGGGCATCGCTCTCCGGGTTGACGCGCCGCCACTCGGTCATCTCGGTCAGCTCGCGCGCATTGCCGTAGATCGCCCATGAGCTGCCGTGGCTATGCGGTTTGCCGGTCTTGCCGCCTTCCTGGACGTGCGCGAGCACGTAGAAGTCGGTCTCCGGGTCGTGATAGAGTTGTCGCTTGCCCACCGGCGTATCGTCGGTGAACGTGTCCGCAACGAAGGCGGGATTTTTCAGCAGCTTCGAGAGCCGGTCGGCAATCTGCGGCAGCGCCTTGGCAAGCGGATCGGCTTTGAGGATGGCGCGGGTTTCTGCGCAGAACTCATCGAGCGTATAGGCCATCGGCGTCTCCCTGGGTGACTGCGGCATATCCGAGTTCGGCGAAATGTTAACGCCTTTCCGGCGTCCGGCACAATCGGTCGTGCCCGTGAGCGGAAGCGATCATCGCGCCCGGAACGTATCCCGCTCCTTCGAAATCGGGACGCGCTCCGGCGATTGTCGAGCGGCGCATGTTCTCGATTATGAACCGGCGCCCGCTTCGCCGAACCATGCGCGAGCATTGCCGGCCAAGCTGAAAAGCTGCATCATGAATGCCGAAGGGTGCGCATCCAGGGGCATGCTGCCTTCGCGGGTTCGAGGGCAGTCCCGATCGCGATCGGCCTCGAGCGAGCTCGAAGCTCGCGTGAGACGCCGCGGCGACATCCAGAAGCAAGAACCGGGCACAGGGTGGGTACAATGGCGGGCTCAGCACATCACGAGGTTCTCATCATCGGTGGCGGCACCGCGGGCATCACGGTCGCAGCAATCTTGAAGCGCCGGGCGCCGGGCGCCGACGTTGCCATCGTCGAGCCGGCCCAGGATCACTATTATCAGCCGGCATTCACGCTGGTCGGCGCCGGCATCTATACGCTGGCGCAGACGCGTCGCGCGGAAGAAAGCCTGATACCGTTCGGCGTTCGATGGATTCGGGACGCCGCCCGAAGTTTCGAACCGGAGAAGAACACGGTTCAGCTGGCAAGTGGCGACGCTCTGACCTACGACTACCTCGTCGTGTGCACCGGCGTGAAGCTCGACTGGGGCAAGGTCGAAGGGCTTGCCGAGGCTCTCGGCAAGAACGGCGTATGCAGCAACTACTCCCCCGCGCACGCGAACTACACCTGGGAATGCCTGCAGCGCCTGAAGTCCGGAAGCCGTGCCGTGTTTACCCAGCCGCCGCTGCCTTTCAAGTGCCCGGGCGCGCCGCAGAAGATCGCCTATCTCGCCGCCGACCGCCTGCGCCGGCAAGGCATTCTGAAGGACTGCAGCCTGCACTTCTACACCCACGCGCCGACGATTTTCGGCGTTCCGTTCTTTGCCCGCGAACTCGTCAAAGTCGCGGCGCGATACGGCATCGAGGTGCATTACCAGCAGAACCTGGTGGCAGTGGACGGCGCGGGGAAGACCGCGACGTTCGAGTCGGTCGGCGAGCAAAACAAGGGCGAACGCACCACCGTTCCGTTCGACCTGCTGCATGCGTCTCCGCCGCAAAGCCCGTCAGAGGAAATCAAGTCGAGTCCGCTGGCCAACCCGGCGGGTTGGGTCGAAGTGAACCAGAACTCGATGCAGCACGTGCGCTATCCCAACGTGTTCTCGCTCGGCGACGTCTCGTCCACCCCGAATTCGAAGACCGCGGCGGCGGTGCGCAAGCAGGCGCCCGTGGTCGTCGGCAACATTCTCAGCATGATGGGAAAAGCGACCGTCGAGGGCGGATACGACGGCTATGCGTCATGTCCGCTGACGACGGCCTTCGGCAAGACCATTCTTGCCGAGTTCATCTATGGCGGGAAAGTGACGCCCACCCTGCCGTTGAATCCCGCGAAGGAACACTGGGTCGCCTGGTGGATCAAGGTGACGGGCCTGCCGCTGATGTACTGGCACTACATGCTGAAGGGCCACGTCTGGTTCCCGCCGCACAACACCGCGTTCAAAGGCGATGCCGCGTGAATCGGTCGAGGGCTTCGAGCGTCAATTCCGGCATTCCTGATCGCACGACCTACTCCATCGTGATGCCGAGGTCGCGCACGACGCGGCCGAAATTGCCGCGCTCCCTGGCGAGGAACGCCGCCACGTCCGGCACGGCGGGCATTTCCACGCCTTGCGCGGCATAGAGATCGCGGAGCCTGGGATCGGTCAATGCCAGCGCGGTCTCCTCGCGCAACAAGGCGAGCACCTCCGCCGGCGTTCCCTTGGGGGCGAGCAGCACGTTCCAGCTCGCCAGATCGAAATCGGTCATGCCCGCTTCCTTGAAGGTCGGCACGTCGGGCAGTGCGGAGGAGCGCGCCTCGCCGGTCACCGACAGAGCCTTGACGGCGCCGGAATCGATCGCGCCCTTGGCGGCGGCGAGGCCGGCGTAGAACATGTCGATATGGCCGCCGACCACGTCGGCCACCGCCTGCCCCCCGCCGCGGTAGGGGACATGCACGACCTCGAGGCCATTGAGCCGGTTGAACCACGCTCCCATGATATGGGGCGGGCTTGCGATGCCGCCGCCATAGGTGAATTTTCCAGGCTGGGCGCGCAGCTCTTCGATCAGCTCGCGCAGATTGCCGGCGCGGATGTTCTTCGAGGTGATCAGCACCAGCGGCACTAGCCCCGTCACCGCGATCGGCTCGAAATCGTCGAGGGAATATTTGATGGTCTTGGAGAGCTGCGGTACGATCACCGTCTCGGACGTGTAGCCCACATAGAGCGTGTGGCCGTCGGGATTGGCGCGCGCCGCGACGGTCGCGCCGATGGTGCCGCTGCCGCCCGGCTTGTTGAGCACGACCACGGACTGGCCGAGGCGATCCTGGAATTTCTGCGCCAGCGCGCGCGCCACGAGGTCGGTCGAGCCGCCGGCGCCGTAGGCCACCACGATCTCGATGGTACGGCTGGGATAGCGGGTCGCCTGCGCCAGCGCCGGCGTCGCAGCCGACGTGACGATGACGGCGAGCATCGCCCGCCGCAGGAATGTGCGCATCGTTTTCCTCCCTCCGCCCTGCTGCCGAGAGCTTGTGAAAATACCTAGCGCGCTGCCGGCCGTGATGCCGGCGCTTTGCACGCTCGCCGGCATGAGAGCATGGAGATCACAACCGGGTCACCCGCGCGTGCAGAATCGCCGCGCTGCCGCCGCGCACCGCGTCGACACAGCGCGCGAGCGCCGCCGGCACGTCGGCTGGATCGCTGACCTTCTCGCCGTAGGCCCCGAACGCCTCGCCGACCTTGGCGAACTCGACATCGGGCGCCAGCTCGGCCTCGAACTCGTTTTGCGCCTTGGCCTCGCCCGACGGGAACACCCGCAGCGTGGATTCCTTGACCGCCGACCAGCCGGAATTGTCGAGCACGATCGACAAGATCGGAAGCTGGTACTGCCGCGCCACCGCGAACACCGAGCACGGGCTGCCGAAATAGAAGCTGCCGTCGCCGACCAGCTGCACCATCATCCGCGCGGGAGCGGCCAGCTTGGCGCCGAGCGCCATGGCTCCGGACCAGCCCAGCCCGCCGCCGCCCGAGCGCATCACGGTGTTGGGCAGCGGGCGCCGAAGCTGCATCAGCGCGGCGCCCGCGTTGCGCACACCTTCGTTGAAGACGATGTCGCGCGGCTCGAGCAGCCGGTCGAGCTCCGCGAACAGGTAGTGCGGGTTGATCTCGTCCGGCCCGCCCTTGTCGGCGGCGAGCTGCTTCGCCCGTGCGAGCCGGCCGTCGCGCTCCGCGGCAAGCCGAACGACGCGTGCCGCGGCGGCCTCGTTGAAGCGCGGCGTCGCCTTGCGCCGCAACTCGGCGAGCAACTGCTCCAGAATGCGCGCGCTGTCGCCCTGCATGCGCAGATTGCCGGGGAAGGTCCACATCGGAGAGGCCGGCTTGAGGATGTCGACGTCGATATGGGCCCAGAAGGTGGTCTCGTTGGCGGCCACATCGCTCGGGAACCACGGCACGTCCACATCGACCAGGATGCCGACGTCGGCCTGGGACAGATGCTTGTCGGGCGCAAATCCGACGAAGCAGGGGCTGTCGTGGGAGATGTTGTTGGTCATGTTGGATTCGAACACCGCGATGCCGGCGAATTCGGCGAGCTCGGCGATCAATTCGGCGGCGCGGATGCTGCGTCCGGCATAGCCGGTGATCAGGATGGGATGCTCGGCCGCAATGAGCCGGTCGGCGAGCTCCGCCACCAGCGCGGCGTCGGCCATGCCGCCCGCCGCGCGGCCGTATTGCTCGGCGCCGTAGCTCCGGATCTCGTCCGCGTTCCAGCTCTGGGTGAGCGTCTCGCGCTGCATCATGAGATAGACCGGTCCCTGCGGCTCGCTCTGCATGATGGAATGGGCGCGCCGCAGCGCTTCCTTCACCACGACGCCGGAGGGAAGGGTCCATTCCCACTTCAGATAGGGGCGCACAAGGCTCGCCTGGTCGAACGGCTCCTG
This sequence comes from Xanthobacteraceae bacterium, assembly GCA_049579765.1. Classification (GTDB taxonomy): domain Bacteria; phylum Pseudomonadota; class Alphaproteobacteria; order Rhizobiales; family Xanthobacteraceae; genus VAZQ01. Next base: position 1,296 of record JBAUOM010000835.1, on the reverse strand, counting down.
CACGAAATGCACGTAGGTGTCGCGCGAGCCGACCAGCTCGCCCGAGGTGGTGAACGGCGCCTTGCCCGCCATCAGCAGCACCGGCAGCCGGCTGCGGAAGATGTTGTGCATGGCGGTCGCGGTGTTGGCGGTGCCGACGTCGACATGCACGAGCACGCCCTGGCCGCGCCCGGTCACGAAGGCATAGCCTGCCGCCATGTGGGCGGCGGTGTTCTCGTGCGGACAGCGGATGATGGTCGGCAACGCGTCGCCGCGCTTTCGCCGGTGCGCGATCTCCTCGATGATCGGCGCGTGATCGGTCCCGAAATTGCAGAACAGATATTCGATCCCGAGCTCGCTCAGTCCCTCGAGGAAGAAGTAGGCGGTCGACCAGTTCGGGCTGTTGCTCTGGCGATCGATCTTGCGGCGCGCGGCTGTTTCCATGGGAGGTCCGATCCTGGACAATGACGCGAAAGGTTATGCCATCCGTTCTTGCTTGGCGAGCCGGCGCGCGCGTGTTCCGGACGCGGCGTCACGCCTGCTGCCGCAGCAATCGTCGGATCACCTTGCCGGTGGTGGTCATCGGCATGCGCTCGATGAAAGCGACCTCGCGCGGGTATTCGTGCGCGGACAGCTGGACCTTGACGAAGCGCTGAATATCGGCGGCGAGCGCATCCGAGCCCGCATATCCGGATTTGAGCACGACGAAGGCCTTGACGATCTCCGTGCGCACCGGATCGGGCTTTCCCACCGCCGCCGCCAGCGCGACCGCGGGATGCCGGATCAGGCAATCTTCGATCTCGGTCGGGCCGATACGATAGCCCGCCGAGGTGATCACGTCGTCGTCGCGCCCGATGAAGCGAACGTAGCCGTCGTCGTCCACGGCCCCCTGATCGCCCGTCGTCATCCAGTCGCCGACGAACTTGTCCCGCGTCGCGTCGGGCCTGCCCCAATATTCCAAGAACATTACCGGGTCGGGCCGCGCGATCGCGATCTGGCCGAGCTCGCCGGGCGCGCATCGCTCGCCGTCCGGCCGGATCACCGCGACGCGATGGCCCGGCACCGGCTTGCCGATCGCGCCGGGCCGCGACACGCCGATGGCGGCGCAGGAGGCGAGCACGAGATTGCATTCGGTCTGGCCGTAGAACTCGTTGATGGTGAGGCCGAGCGCGGACTTGCCCCATTCGTAAGTCTCGGCGCCGAGTGCCTCGCCGCCGGAGCCGACCGAGCGTAGGCGCAGCGCCGCCTTGGGCGGCGGCACCGAGCGCAGCAGACGCAGCGCCGTCGGCGGGATGAAGGCGTTGCGCACGCCCATCC
>JBAUOM010000834.1:0-5195 GCA_049579765.1 Xanthobacteraceae bacterium | reverse complement strand
GCTCAAGAGAAGAAAACGTCTGCCGCGGATAGACATCACACATCCCCCATTCCCGACGGGAACAACCGCCGGCCCCGACCATCAACGCGTCACGGAAAAGTGCCGTGCGGCGGCATCGGCGCGGCCTTTCGCTGACGCGAAGCCGGCCGATCCGCCGAGCGATGTCAGGCGAGGGGAGGCGCGCGCGCGCCGAGCGGGGAGTGGTGACGTGATCCGGCAAGCTCGAAATGGATCGCCGCTTCGAGTGGCGCGCGACCGAACGCGGCGAGCCGCGGCAAGGACGGTGGCTCGGCCGCCACCAGCGTGCCGGCGAGATGGATGAGCGTGCAGATCGGGCAGCAGTCGTCGGGGAGGGCAGGGGATTCCTTGCCAGCTGGATCGGCAGCCGCCGTCGCAACGGTCGATGCGTGCACTCCCAACAGCGCCGAGCGCTCCAAGCCCGGCACATGGTCGCCGTCGAGGTGCACGTGCCCGAACGACAGCACGAGCTGGAAGGCCAGCGCGAACAGCGCGAGGTACGAACCCCATGTCGAACGCGACCGGAACCAGCCCATCGTCACGCCTGGCGCGTTTGCGGACCGCGGACCTATTCCGCCGCCCGTTCGACGACGCTAGTTACAATGTAACATTATGGCAATCGGCCCCGCGGCGATTCCTGCGGCCTGTTGCAAAAAGTCATCAGTGCGACCGCGCGCGCTTCGCAATGTCGGGTTGGCGCACGTGGGATATCGGCGATGTCGCAGGTGTGAAATCAACGACGACACGCAAGCGATACGCGTAACCGTTGCGGGCTCGCCGACTTGACGCAAGCGCATCAGCGCGGCAGCTTGACCTTGTCGCTTCCTGCGCTTGCACATGTCGTCGGTTTCGGAAGCTTCGGACTGTCTTCGAATGAGCGAGAGTCTGTCGGGCAAATGGGCGCTCGTCACCGGCGCGAGCGCGGGCATCGGCAGGGCCACGGTGCTTGCGCTGGTCGAAGCCGGCGCCAAGGTGCTGGCGACCGGGCGGCGCAAGGCCGAGCTCGAGACGCTGGCGAAACAATGCAGCGCGCAGGCGGTCGAGGTCATCGCCGGCGACCTCAACGACGCGGCTTTCGTCGCCGAGCTGGCGGCCCGCGCCGGCAATGTCGACATCATGGTGAGCAATGCGGGCGTCCTGACCTACGCCCCGCTGATGGACATGACCTTCGACGAGACCGAGGAGATGTTTCGCACCAACGTCCTTGCTTCCTATCGGGTGACGCATGCGGTCGCGAAGGCGATGATGGAGCGCCGCCGCGGCCATATCATCGTGATGACCTCGATCGCCGCCCGCGAGGTTTACCGGCTGGGCGTGATCTATTGCGCCACCAAACATGCCCTGTCGGCGATCGCGCGCGGCCTGCGCATCGAGCTGCAGGACTACGGGATCAAGGTGACCGAGATTGCGCCCGGCATGGTCGATACCGACATCCGCGCGACCAGCAACCATCCGCGCGTTCTCGAGGCGCTCAAGGTCAGGAAATTCTCGCCGCTGACGCCGCAGGAGGTTGCGGACGCGGTCGTCTATGCCGCGCGCGCCGAGCGCAACTGCTGTCCCGACCTCGTGGAATTGCGGCCGCTCGGCTCCGCCTGACACTGCACGTTCGAAGGGAGCAACGACCATGGCAACGGCAAAGCGCAAGGCAAAGACCCGGCCAGCAGCCAAGCAAGCGGCCCGCAAGAGCCCGCCGGCACGGCGACCGGTGCGATCGAAGGCGAGGCTCGAGACAAGCAGGCCGCGCAAGCAGACCTTCGTCGCCAGTCATCTCGACGAGAGCGACTTCAAGCAGGGCCTGCGCAGCTACGCGAAGTACCGCGATCTCGGCATTGCCGCCGCAACCAACGGGCTGGCGCAGGCGCACGTCATCCGCCTGATCCCGCCCTGCGATCCGGCCGAGGTGTCCAAGCGCCACTTTCACGACGTCGAATTCCAGATGATCTACGTTCTCAAGGGATGGATGAAGGGCGAGTACGAAGGCGCGGGCGTGGTGACGATGCGCGAGGGCTCCTGCTGGCTGCAGCCGCCGCGCATCAAGCACACCGTGCTCGACTATTCGGACGACTGCGAGCTGCTCGAGATCATCATCCCCGCGGACTTCGACACCGTCACGCTGGATTAGGCAGAGCGGGCTCCTCGGGCAAGCCTTCCGCGTTAGCGGCCTTCGCGCATCCACGTCGCGGCAAGGCTGCCGACGAGGAGAAGCAGACCGATCAGGCCCGCGAACACCGGCAGCACGCCGATGCCGCGTACCACGCTCGCTTCCCGTATCCGCAGCCCGAGCCAGTCGTCGCCCTTGTAGGTATCGCTCGAACGCACCGGGACGATGCGCGGCAGGTGGACGCCGCCGCTGCCGTCCTCGATCCGCACCATCCCGCCGCCGGTGGCATTGGCCAGCGGACCGAGCACGTCGGTCGTCGAGGTCACCTCGGTGAATTCGCGCGGATTGGCGGGACCCACATTGGCGAGCGCGTTGAGGGTGCCGTCGGTGGCGCGCCAGAGGCCGAGCTCGTTGGCTTCGATGGTGGCTCGCCAGACGCCGGGCTCGGCGGGCGAGAGCGTCAAGGTCCTGGTCTTGCCCGACGGCGTCGTCAGCGTCACCTCGCTGACGCTGTCGGACATGGTCTGGCGCTGCACCGTGAGGTCGTGACCGCGCACGAGCAGGCGCAGCGCCTCTTCCTCCAGATCGGGCTGCTTCATCAGCCAGTGCGAAAGGCGCCGCAGCAGATCGATATGCGGCCCGCCACCCTCGTAGCCGCGCGCCCACAGCCAGATGTGATCGGAGAGGAGCAGTGCGACGCGGCCCTCGCCCTCGCGCGACAGCAGCAGCAACGGCTTGTTGTCCGGGCCCTGCATGACCGCCATGCCCTTGGAGGCGCGGCTGTCGACCAGACGGAACCAATGGCTCCAATGCGGCGGATCCTGATCGGAGCCTTCCAGCCCGCGCGTCACCGGATGACGCTTGCCGACATCGGTCAGCTGTGCGCGAAACGCGCCGTCGGCCATTCGGCCGCTCGGCTCGGCCGGCAGGATGACGTCGAGCGGCGTGCGCCAGATGCTGGTCTGGCTGGCGTAATCGGGCCCCGCCGCCACCAGCACGGCCCCGCCCTGGCGCACATAGCGCGCGATATTGTCGAAATAGATGACCGGCAGCACGCCCTGGCGCGCGTAGCGGTCGAAGATGATGAGCTGGAACTCGTTGATCTTCTGCTGGAACAGCTCGCGAGTGGGGAAGGCGATCAACGACAATTCGTTGATCGGCGTGCCGTCCTGCTTCTCCGGCGGACGCAGGATGGTGAAGTGCACGAGATCGACGCTGGCGTCCGACTTCAACAGGTTGCGCCAAGTGCGCTCGCCGGCATGCGGCTCGCCCGACACGAGCAGGACGCGCAGCTTGTCGCGCACGCCGTCGATCGAGACGACGGCGCGGTTGTTCACGGCCGTGAGCTCGTCGTCGAGGGGAGACGCCTCGATCTCGACGATGTTCGGTCCGGCATGGGGGATCGGCACGTTGATGCTCACGCTGGCGCCGCTGTCCACGCTGCGGTTTTCGATCGTCTCGCCGTCGCGGCGCACCGTCACCTGTGCCGGACCGGGCGGCGCGCCCTGGTCCTCGACCCGGAACGTGATGGTCTGGGTCTGGCCGACGATGCCGAAGCGCGGCGCGGTCACCAGGACGACGCGGCGGTCGCGCTCGTTCTTGTGACCGGTGATCAGGCCGTGCACCGGCGCGGCGAAGCCGAGCGCCGCGGCCTCGGCCGGCACGTCGTGCACGCGCCCGTCGGTGATGAAGATGACGCCGGCCACGCGGTCATGCGGCACGTCCGAGAGGGTCGAGGACAGGGCGGAGAACAGCCGGGTGCCGTCGGTCTCGCCGTCGGCCTCGCCGGCCTCGACGAAACGCACCTCCATGCCTGGTATGCGTCCGAGCCGTTCGGCGAGCGCGGCCCGTGCCGCCTCGGTCTGCTTGGCGCGGTCGCCGAATTCCTGGCTCGGGCTCTTGTCGATGACCACCGCGGCGACCGAGGTCAGCGGCTCGCGGTCCTCGCGGGTAATCGACGGATTGGCGAGCGCGAGCACGAACAGCGCAAGCGCGATGGCACGCATCAAGGCGCCGCGGGTACGGCTGAAGACCAGCAGCAGCGAAATCGCGAACGCAACTGCAACCGCTACCCACACGATCGAGGCGGGAAGGAGCGGCGAGAATGAGATACCGAGATTCAAGGACTCAAATTCCCTTCATTTTATATCGTTGTCGTCACCGCGAAAGCGGGGACCCATATTCCAAAGGCCGGCGTGCGTGGCACGATGGGTCCCCGCTTGCGCGGGGACGACACAGTTGTGGTCATTGTCCCAGCCGCTCCAGCAGCGCCGGAACGTGGACCTGATCGGCTTTGTAGTTGCCGGTGAGCGTGTACATCACGATGTTGACGCCCGCGCGGAAGGCGAATTCGCGCTGGCGCGGCTCGGAGGAGACGAGCGGCAGCATCGCCTGCCCGTCCTGGCGCATCGCCCAGGCGCCGGCGAAATCGTTCGAGGTGATGATGATCGAGGAGACGCCGTCGCCGGCGCGCGCCGGACGGCTCGTCGGTTCCTCGTCGTCCGCCGCCGGCAGCGCCTCGACCCACAGCTGGCCCGAGGTGAACCGGCCGGGGAAGTCCTTCAGCAGATAGAAGGTCTTGGTCAAGACATGGTCGCGCGGCACCGGCTCGAGCTCGGGAATGTCGAGCGAAGCCAGAATGGCACGCAACGCCTGCATGCCCGGACCGCGGGTGCCGCCGCCGATGCCGGGGGGTGCCTCGATCGCGTCGCGGGTGTCGAACAGAACGGTGCCACCCTGCTTCATATAGGTGTCGATGTGCTCGAGCGCCTCGCGCGTCGGCTTCGGCGCGCTCGGCACGATCGGCCAATAGATCAGCGGATAGAAGGCGAGTTCGTCGCGTGCGGGGTCGAGACCGATCGGCTCGCCCGCCTCGAGCGCGGTGCGCTGCGCGAGAAACAAGGTGAGGCCCTGCAGTCCGGCCTTGCTGATCCGATCGACCTCCGCATCGCCGGTGATGACGTAGGCGAGGCGCGTATCGAGCGTCGATTTCAGCGCCTGTTCCTCGCTGCCGCTCGGCGCGCCTGCCTGCCCCTGCGCTTGCGCCTGTGCGAAGGCCTGCGGCGCGGCGAAGAAC
>JBAUOM010000833.1:0-30882 GCA_049579765.1 Xanthobacteraceae bacterium | reverse complement strand
CGAATGGGTGGCGGCTGTCGTCGCCGACACGCGTGCGCTCGCCGAGGACGCCGCCGAGCTGGTTCAGGTCGACTACGAGCCGCTGCCGTTCGTGCTCGACGGCGAGGCCGCCTATGCGCCCGGCAGCCCGGCCGTGCACGCAGACCACGGCTCCAACGTGCTGCTCGACCGCACCTTCGTGTGGGGCGAGGTCGAGAAGGATTTTGCCGAAAGCCCGCACCGGCTGTCGCTGCGCGTGACCTGGGGGCGCAGCTCCACGGTGCCGATCGAGACCTTCGGCGTGCTGGCGAGCTGGGACCCCTGGCGCGAGATCCTCGACGTCTTTGCCTCCGTGCAGATGCCGCGCTTTCCCGACCAGGTCGCGCTCGCGCTCAGGCTGCCGGGCTCGGCCGTGCGCGTGCACAACGACGTGGACGTAGGCGGCAGCTACGGGGTCAAGCGCGGCATCAAGCACGCGGTGCTGGTGGGCTACCTGTCGCGCCGGCTCGGCGCCCCGGTGCGGCTGATCGAGGATCGCCTGGAGAACATGCGCGCCGGCGACGGCCATGGGCCCGAGCGCAACTTCGACGTCGAGGTCGCCTTCGACGATTCGGGCGTGATCCGCTCCATGAAGATGCGCGCGCTCGACAATGTCGGCGCCTATGCCGGCCGCTCGCCGTTCCAGCTGGGCAAGCCGATCGGCGCGATCGTCGGTCCCTACCGCATCAAGAGCGTGCAGTACCGCGCCATCGCGGTGACGTCGAACAAGACGGTGCAGGAGGCGGTGCGGGCGTTCGGCCAGGCGCCGACCAATTACGCCATCGAGCGCGCGATCGAGGAGGTCGCCCGTCATCGCCTGCTCGATCGGCTGGAGGTGCGGCGGCGCAACCTGATCCGTGCGGAGCAGTTTCCGTATCTGATCCCGAGCGGCACCACCTACGACAGCGGCGACTACCATGCCGTGATCGACAAGGTGCTCGCGCGCGCCGACTATGCGGGGCTGACCGCCGAGCGCGAGCGCCTGCGCGCGCGCGGCCTCCTCGCCGGCATCGGCATCGCGGCGTGCCTCGAGCCGAGCGGCGCCAATTCGACCTTCGAGCCGCTGCTCAACCCGAAGAACGAGACCACCACCTACACCGATTCCTGCCGCCTCAACGTCGATGTCGGCGGCGCCGTCACCGCGACCATTCACACGCTGTCGGCCGGGCAGGGGCATGAGACCCTGGTCGGCACCGTCATCGGCGAGGTGCTGGAGATCGATCCCGACCGTATCCGCGTGGTGCGGCCGGACTCGCTTGCCTCGCTGCCGAGCCAGAGCCCGGTCGGCAGCCGCATGGCGATCATGCTGGGGGGCGCCGCGTTTCACGCCGCGCAAAAGCTGAAAGCGCGGCTGCTCGCCATCGCCGCGCACGATCTCGGCATCCCGGCGGAGCGGGCGAGCTACGGCGCGGGCGACGTGTTCGATCGCGCCGCGCCCCAGCACCGCCGCAGCTGGGCGGAGCTGGTGACCATCGCGCACCGCAATTTTCACCGCCTGCCGCCGGACACCGAGCCCGGGCTCGCCTTCACCCACGTGATGCAGGTGCCGATGGGCGGCCAGCTGCCGACCGCCGACGGCCGCGTGCAGATGTATCCCTGCTTTGCCTTCGAGTTTCACCTCCTGCTCATGGCGATCGACCCCGATCTCGGCAAGCCGGAGATCAAGCGTTACTTCGTGGGCCACGACTGCGGCACGGTGATCAATCCGAAGATCGTGCGCGGCATGACCATGGGCGGCATCGCGCACGGCATCGGCGCGGCGCTGTTCGAGGAATTCGCCTATAACGACGAGGGCCAGCTCGTCGCGCAGAGCTTCATGGATTATCTGCTGCCGTCGGCGCACGAGGTTCCGCCGGTCGAGATCATCCACCACGAGACGCCCTCGCCGCATACGGTATTCGGCCAGAAGGGCTCCGGCGAGTCCGGCTATCTCGGCGCGCCGGCGGCGATCGCGAGCGCCGTCAATGATGCCCTCCGGCCGCTCGGGATCGTGGTCGACAGCCTGCCGATCAGGATCGCGCAGCTCGGCGACATGATCGCCGCGGCGCAAGCAATTCAGTCTCCTGATACGGACTCCGGATGACGGCCGCGATTTCTCACTTGTCGTCCCCGCGCAAGCGGGGACCCATATTCCCGAGGCCAGTGGTTATGGGTCCCCGCTTGCGCGGGGACGACAGATTGAAAGTTGAGAGCGCAAAGGAAATGAAATGATCATCGACGTGCATGGCCATCTCGTGCCGCCCGACCTTCTCGCCGCGATCCGCAATGAGCGCGGGCGTTTCTCCTCGCTGCGCTTGGTCGAGGACGGCGGCGGCCTGGCGATCGCCTTTGCCGGCGGCAAGCCGTCGCGGCCGATCATGAAGGGGCTGAGCGACGTGGCGGGGCGTCTCGCCTGGATGGACGCGCAGCGCATCGACCGGCAGGTGGTCGGGGGCTGGCCGGACTGGTTCGGCTACGAGCTGCCGGCGGCGGAAGGCGAAGCCTGGTGCCGGCTGTTCAATGACGTGCAACTCGCCGCGACCAAGGCCGAGCGCCGCTTCGTGCCGCTCGCGAGCGTGCCGCTGCAGGACGGTGCGCGCGCCGCCGCGGTGCTGAAAGCGGCGATCGCCGCCGGCTTCCCGGGTGCCATGATCTCGACCCTGCCGCGCGGGATCGGCAGCGTGCTGGATGCCCCCGACCTCGATCCATTCTGGGCGGCGGCGGACGAAACCGGCGCCGTCATCCACATCCATCCGAGCTACGACGCCGGCGACGCCCGCGTCAACGATTATGGCCTCGCCAACGGCGTCGGCCGCATCAGCGACGCCATCGTCGCGGTGGCGCGGCTCCTGTGCAGCGACCATGTCACGCGCTACCGCAACGCCAGGATCTTCGTTCCCATGGGCGCCGCCGGCCTCCCGTTCCTGCTCGGGCGCCTCGTGCGCAACCACGCGATCACGCCGGGCATCGGCGATCCGGCGCAAGGGCTCGCGTTGCTCTATACCGACACTATCCTGCACGACCCGCGGGTGTTACGTTTCGTCGTGGAGATGATCGGCGCGGACCGCGTGATGCTGGGCTCCGACATGCCGTTCCCCATCGGGGACGCCGAGCCGGCGAGGATCGTCGCCGCGGCTGGGCTCAAACCCGATCAGGCCGCGTCGATCACGGGCGGGCTGGCCGAGAAACTGTTTCGTGTCGGATGACGGCTACGAGCAGTCACTGCGATCGCGGCCATGGCGGCAATGCCGATCGGCCCGGAACGGCCGGAGCAATGCGATGACCTCGTCGCGTATCAGCCGGCGAATTGGGATTCGATGCGATGACCACGTGTGAGCAAAACGACTTTCTCACGCGGACCGGGCCGGGAACGCCGATGGGCAGCCTGTTCCGCCGCTATTGGATTCCGGCCCTGCTGTCGGAGGAGATCGCGGAGCTCGATTGTCCGCCGGTGCGCGTCAAGGTGCTCTGCGAGCGCCTGCTGGCGTTCCGCGACACGGCTGGACGCGTGGGCGTGATCGACGAGTTCTGCGCCCACCGCGGCGTTTCGCTGTGGTTCGGCCGCAACGAGGAGAACGGGCTGCGTTGCGCCTATCACGGCTGGAAATACGACGTCACCGGCCGCTGCACCGAGGTTCCCTCCGAGCCCGAGGCGAGCGGTTTCTGCAAGAAGATCAGGCTCACGTCCTACCCTTGCGTCGAATTGGGCGGCGTCGTCTGGATCTACATGGGGCCGCCCGAGCGCCGGCCGCCCTTGCCCGGCTTCGAGTGGGCGCAGGTGCCGGCTGCCCATCGCTTCGTGTCGAAACGCACCCAAGAATGCAATTACCTGCAGGCGATGGAGGGCGGTATCGATTCGGCGCACGTGTCCTTTCTCCACCGCCACGACCTCCGCAGCGATTCGCTGCACGTCGGTAAGGGCGCCGAGCTGACGCGCGAGACCGACGCGCGCTTCGAGGTGGTGGAGACCAAAGGCGGCATGGTGATCGGCGTGCGCCGCCCGGCGCAGGAAGGCCACCTCTACTGGCGCATCACGCAATGGATCATGCCGTTCCACAGCATGATCCCGCCTTACGGCGAGAACGCGCTCAACGGCCACGCCTGGGTTCCGATCGACGACGACAACTGCATGTCGTGGTGCTTCACCCACCATCCGACGCGACCGCTGTCGGAGCACGAGCTCGCGACCATGCGCAACGGCGGCGGGATCCACGTCAGGTTGCTACCCGGGACCTTCCGGCCGGTGGTCAACAAGGACAACGACTACATGATCGACCGCGGCGCGCAGAAGGCCAACAGGTCCTATTGCGGGGTGGCCGGCATCGCCATGCAGGACGCCGCGATCCAGGAAAGCATGGGCCCGATCCAGGACCGCAGCAAGGAGAACCTGGTCTCCACCGACAACGGCGTGATCATGGCGCGCGCCCGACTGCGCAAGGCCGTGCTCGTGGCCCAGCAAGGGGGCGAGCCCGACGGCATCGATCCCGCCACTCATGCGGTGCGCTCTGCGTCGATCGTGCTGCCGGACAACGTCGGCTTCTACGAGGCCGCGGCCGCCGCGCTCGAGGCAAGAGTGGGAGTGGCGCACGCCTCGGTTTGAATGCCGGCGACATCGCCCGGCGACAACAAGACGATCAGCGAGGCGCCGTGCAGGCGGGCGCTGGGCGCGGCGTTGAAGCAGCTTGTGGCGTGACGTGTCGGCAACCCTTTGTTTCTTCTTTATTTCTTCGGCCCCGGCATGTCGTGCGGATGCCCCGGTCCCCAATAGTTGGTCGGGGTGTCGTCGCCCCAGACTTTCGGCCGCTGCGGCCGGTCCTGGTGCCAGGGCCGGGGTTCGAAATAGCCGAGCTCCTCGTCGTGCATGACGTCGAGGTCGGTGAAGAACTCGACCGTGATGCCGTCCGGGTTCTTGTGGTAGATCGCGATATTGTGGCCGATCAGATGCCGGATCGGGCCCCAGAACAGCTTGACGTTCTTGCGCGCGAGAAAGTCGCAGGCGCGGTTGATCTCGGCCTCGTCGCGCAGCTCGAACGCGATGTGGTGGATGTTGGCATTGTCGGCTTGCAGCAGGTTGATGGTGTGGTGATCGCGGCTGCAGCGCAGGAAGGCGAAGAAATCGCTGCGCCAGTCCGACACCCTGAATCCGAGCACGTCGCAATAGAACTTCACGGTTCCGGCCACGTCGGGCGTGTGGAAGGCGACGTGGCCGAGCTTGCGCGGCATGACGCCGGTATAGGTGTCGTCCTCCCCGGCAAAGCCGCAATCCGCGAAGACTTCGATGCTCGTGCCCTTGGGATCGCTGAACACGATCGCCTGCGCGATGCCGGGGGTGATGTCGCTCCGGCGCTCGCTCTTGATGCCGGCCTTGGACAGCCGCGCGGAAAGCTCGTCGAGATCGCTCTCCGGTGCCACCTGAAAGGCAAGCCGCACACCCGCGGGCCGTTCCCCGTGCTCGAGCACGATCACCTCTTGCCCCGGTTTGGTCGCGAGGACCGCGCGGCTCTTCTCCTTCGCAACCATGCTCAGGCCGACGACGCGCGTGTAATAGTCGAGCTGGCGCTCGAGATCGGGCGTGGTCAGCGTCGCATGCCCAATTCGTTTGACCTGCAGCATCGGACATCTCCTTTTGGCACACGGCGCGGCGAATTTGCTTCGCAGATGGCGGCGCGGCCCTCCGTCATCCGCCCGGCTTGTGCGCGCGCACCGGCACCGACATGGTGCCGATCGGATCGATCTCCGCGAGCATCGTGTCGCCGGGCTTGAGCGGGCTCACCCCCTCGGGCGTTCCGGTAAAGAGCACGTCGCCGGGATAGAAGGTGTAGAAGGTCGAGCCCCATTCGATCAGCTTGCGGCAGTCGTAGATCAGGTGCTTGGTGTTGCTGCTCTGCTTGAGCTCGCCGTTGACCGAGATCCTCAACGGGACGTTGTCGGGATCGGGAATCTCGTCGGCGGTGACCAGCCACGGGCCGAGCACGGAATAGGTGTCGATCGACTTGCGGAAACTGCGGTCCTCGGGACCGCGCGCCGTCATGTCGAGGCCGATCGCATATCCGATGACGTAGTCGAGCGCCTTGTCGCGCGGGATGTCGCTGCCTTGCTTGCCGAAGATGATCGCAAGCTCGACTTCGTGCTCGTTGCGCCGCTCGGGAAAGCGGATCGCCACGCCCTCGGACGGGCCGACCAGCGACGAGTTCGCCTTGAGGAACAGGCCGGCGGTGCCGATGGCCGGCGACGGCTTGGCGTTCTGCGTCGCCGCCCGCGCCGCCATCTCCTCGATATGCGCCGTGTAATTGGTGGGCGCCGCAACGAGCTTGGAGGGGCGCGCCACCGGCGCGAGCAGCTTGACCTGCGCGAGCGGCTTGCCCGGCGCCTTCGCCGCCATCTCCTCAAGCCGCGTGCGCCAGGCCGGCAGGGCCGCGATCACGGCGTCGCCCTTCATGGCGTAGGGGGCGGCCGCCCTGATCTCGGCCTGCGCCTGGGTGACGTCGTGCACCATGTCGCCGCGCACCACTCCCAGGCGATCGTCATCGTACCGGCACAGCTTCATGGCATTCTCCCGTGTGAGCGGCTGATCGGCCCCCTGCGAGGCCCGGCAGGGGGTGCTTCTGTGGGGTGGGCGAAGCCGCGAGGTCCCTTCGGCTTGCAGATTTCCTTACCACTCAATCCTCGGCCCGGCGCGCGTCCCGGGCGAGCTTCTTGCATCGGCTGGTGTCGAGGGCGAGAAACTTGACGCGCAGCGGCGGTTGCAATGCACGGGCTGGACCTCGAACGAGGGCGGTCTAAGTCTAGCATAAAGTCCGCACCGACTTGGCGAGTAATCCCTGGCCGCTTGCCTGCCGGCCTGCTTTGGGCACACTTTATGCCGGTCGTCGTTGCCGGAAGGAAGGGATCGACATGGCAGAAATCGTCGCCGCCTTCGGCGTCCCGCATACGCCCAACTTTCCCGCGCTGGTGGCCAAGCAAGGCCCGGATTGCCGGACGGCAAGGCTCTATGGCGAGATCAAGGAGCATCTCCGGGCCGTGCGGCCGGACGTGCTGGTGATCTATACCGACGATCACTTCAACACTTTCTTCCTCGATAATTTTCCGATCTTCGCAATCGGGATCGCGGACCAGACCTCCGGCCCGAACGACCAGACTGTGATGCCGAGCTATCGCCTCCCGGTACAGGCGTCTCTGGCGAGCCACCTGCGCGCGAAGGCCATCGCCGCCGGGTTCGACATTTCGCTGGCGCAGGATTTCGGCCTCGATCACTCCATCATGGTGCCGTTGCATTTCCTCACCCCGGACATGGCAATCCCGATCGTCCCGTTCTTCATCAACGGCTTGGCGCCGCCGCTGCCGAGCTCGCACCGCTGCTACGCCCTGGGCAAGACCGTGAGCGCCGCGATCGCGGATTGGCCGCAAGACGCGCGCGTGGCGGTGATCGGCAGCGGCAGCTTCTCGCTCGAGATCGGCGGGCCGAGAATCCCGCCCGGCGAACGCGCGGGCACGCCCGACCCGCAATGGGTGAGGCAGGTGCAGGACCATCTGCAAGAGGCGCGCATCGGCGAGCTGGTCGAGGAAGCCACTCCCGCGCGGCTGGCGCGGGCGGGAAATATCGGCGGCGAGCTGCTCAATTGGATCGCCATGCTCGGGGTGGTCGGTGGCCGCACGCCGACATTCATTGCGTCCGAGCCCGACCACGGCCACGCCTATGCGGCCTGGCGCCTGGACTGAGCCATGAGCATCTACGCCGTCAACAAGCTCTGCCGGGACGCGCTGCACGATTTGGCGTTTCGCGAGGCACTTGCGCGCGAGCCGAAAGCGGCGATTGCGCCGTTGCCGCTCACCGACGACGAGCGGTCGGCCCTGCTCAACGGCGACGTGGCATGGCTGTACGAGCGCGGCGCCCATCCGTTTCTGCTGGCCTACCTCACGCGCTGGGAACTGTTCGGCCTCACCGCCGCGCGCTACAGCGAACGCATACGGGCCGCGCGCGAGCCCGCCGGCAAGGAATAGGCAGCCGATGGACACCTCCGACCCGTTTCACCTCTTTCCCTATCGCGCCATCGCCGACCACCCGCCGGTGACCTGGCCGAACGACGCCAAGGTGGCGGTCTGGGTCATTCCCAACATCGAACATTTCCATTGGGAGATCGGCAGCGCCGCGCCGGATGTCCGCAATCATTCGCGTCGCGACTACGGCAATCGGGTCGGCATTTGGCGGCTCATCGAAGTGATGGAGAAGAACGGCGTCCGCGGCACGGTCGCGCTCAACGGCGAGGTGGGAAAATACTATCCCCGAATCATGGAGGAATGCGCGCGGCTGAAATGGGAGTTGATGGGTCACGGCATGACCAACTCGGTCACGCTCACCGGTCTGCCCCGCGACCAGGAGACGGCGATCATCGCGCAAACCAAAGCGATCATCGAGGGTCTCGGCCAGCGGATGCGCGGCTGGCTCGGGCCGGGCCTCACCGAGACGTTCGAAACGCTCGACCTCTTGCGCGACCACGGCGTCGAATATGTCTGCGACTGGGTCAACGACGACCTGCCCTACCGCATGAACAACGGACTTTATGCCATTCCGTATTCCATCGAGTTGAACGACATGCCGCTGTTCAACATGCCCTCGATCGACATTGCGGATTTCCATCGCCGGATTTGCGAGAGTTTCGACGTGCTCTACGAGGAGGGCGAACGCAGCCCTCGCGTCATGGCCATCGCCCTGCACCCGTTCCTGATCGGCGTGCCGCATCGGATCAGATACCTGGACCGGGCGCTACGATACATCCGCGCCCACCCGCGCGTGTGGTTCGCCACCGGCCACGAAATCATCGAGGCCTATCGCAAGCAGGAGAACGCATTGGCGTCAGTGCGGAGGTGATCGCAGGCAGCTACTGCGGCTTGAGCCCCGACTCCTGGAAGAACCTGGTCCAGCGTTTCAACTCGCCGGCAATGAAGGCGTTCAGCGTCGGAACGTCGGCGTCCATCGACAGGAACAGGTCGCGTTCGAATCGCTCTTTTACCTCCGGAGTCCGCAGCGATCGGCGAAGCTCCTGGTTGAGGCGGACGACCATGGCGGGGGGCAGGTCTTTCGGTCCGGCAAGCCAGGACCAGATCGCGCCGCCGATATCCGGATGGCCGAGCTCGACGATGGTGGGGAGATCCTGCAACGCCTTGGCGCGCTCGGTCGAGATCAATGCCAGCGGCACGAGCGTGCCGGCGCGGATGTGCTCGATGGCCGAGGAGAGCGTGATGCAGCCGAGCGAGACGTGGTTTCCGAGCAGGTCGGTCATCACCGGTCCGCCGCCGCGATACGGCACGTGATTGAGGTTCGCAAGGAGCCCCGGCTTGCGCATGAGCTGCTCGACGACGAGCGCGCCGAGCGTGGACTGGCCGGGCGAGGCCATGTTGAGGGGCCCGGTGCGCTTGCGCGCGAGCTCGGTCAGCTCGGCGAAGGACTTCACGCCGAGGGCGGGGTGGGCGACGATGATGAAACTTTCGCCCCCGATCATCGCAATATGGGTGAAATCCGACAGCGCGTCGTAACCCAGGTTGGCTGTCGTGGCGGGCGCAAAGATGTGCGGGCCGTAGCCGCCGATCATCAAGGTGTAGCCGTCCGGGTCGGCGCGGGCGACCTGGATGGCGCCGATGACCCCGCCTCCGCCGGGGCGGTTCTCGACGTAGAACTGCTGCTTGAAGGACTTCGACAGCTCTTCCGCCGCGAGCCGTCCGAGCCGGTCGGTCGTGCCCGCGGCCGCGAACGGAACGACGACCTTCACCGGCCGGTTCGGCCAGTCCTGCGCAAGGCAAACGTGGCTCGGGATCACAAGAAGCGCCGCGAGCAGCCCGCAGCCGCTCCATTTCAGGCTCGCCATCAATTCCTCCCCGGCCCGCCGTGCTCACGACAGCGGTGATATTGCGCTATTCGCCGATCGCTTTGGGAGAATGCCGCTTTCCGGGGTCGCTCACAAGAATCGTCCCGCGACGCTTTGCACGACGCTTCAACCGCGCGCCGTGCCCGGCGCGTTCAGACTTGTGCTCGCGCGACGCCATGCCGGATCGACCGCTCGGGTTGTCACGCGGCGAAAATCCAGTGACAATTTAAGGCGTTATTGGAAGCCTTCTAAGGAATTGACATGTCCGCTCGGCGCTTCGCCCGCTTGCCTTCACCGCGAAACATCGTTCTCGCGGTGCTCCTCGCCTTGCTTTCGCCCGCGCCCGTTACGCTCGCCGCCGAAACGGTGACCATCGGTGATCTCGTCTTCGTCAACAAGGCTCTGGTCGGAGTTGGTCGCTTGCCCGCCGATCTGCGCGACAAGTTCGGCGAGACCTTCGGCTCCGGTTCCGGCATCGCGGTCGACCCGAAATCGTGGGTGCGAACTCCCGACGGCTATCAGGGCACGTTCTACATGCTGCCCGACCGCGGCTACAATGTCCGGGAAACGACCGATTATCGTGCGCGCATCAACAAGCTTTCCATCGCCTTCAAGCCGCTCGACGATCCGCAGGCGCCGCCGCCCGCGCAGCGACAACGGAGCGTCGCGGCGACGTTGGTCGACACCATCCCGCTGACCGACCAGGCCGGAGAACCGCTGACCGGGCTCGATCCCGACAGCATCCGTCCCGCCGCCAACGGCCTGCCGGACCTTCCACAGGCGGCGAACGGCCGTATCAGCATCGACAGCGAATCGCTCGTGCTTCTGCCCGACGGCAGCTTTTTCGTCGGCGATGAATACGGTCCCTACATCTATCGCTTCTCGCCGACCGGTCGGCTGCTGGCGGCGATCCGGCCGCCGCAGGCCTTGATCCCCAAACGCAAGGGCAAGGATCAATTCGCGTCCAACAACCCCGGCGCCGGCGCGCAAGCGCCGGATCCGCCGAACCCGGAAACCGGCCGGCAGAACAACCAGGGCTTCGAAGGGTTGACGCTGACGCCGGGCGGCAGATTCCTGGTCGCCGCCTTGCAGAGCGCGCCCCGCCAGGACGGCGGCACGTCCGCGGAAACGCGCCGCTATGCCCGGCTGCTCTACTACGACATCGTCGACCTCGACCGTCCAAAGCTTGCGCGCGAGCAGGTCATACCGTTGCCCGTGTTCGAGAATGCGCAGGGCCGAACGCGTGTCGCTGCCCAGAGCGAGCTGCTCGCGCTCGACGAGACGTTCTTTCTTCTGCTCTGCCGCGACGCCGGCAATGGCTACGGCGTCGACGGTGCGACGTCGCGCTACCGCAGCATCGAGCTCCTCGACACCGCACGTGCGACCAACATCGCAGGCCTGCCGTACGACG
Source organism: Xanthobacteraceae bacterium (assembly GCA_049579765.1). Classification (GTDB taxonomy): domain Bacteria; phylum Pseudomonadota; class Alphaproteobacteria; order Rhizobiales; family Xanthobacteraceae; genus VAZQ01. Next base: position 19,611 of record JBAUOM010000833.1, on the reverse strand, counting down.
GCACCGTGCCGGTCGCTCCCAACGGCAAGCTGGCGGCCGGCGTCGTCCCCGCGACGCTGACGCGCTACATCGACATCAACAACAACGCGGAATTGCGCAAGTTCGGATTGCACAACGGCGAGCCGAACGACCGCAACAATCTTTCGGAAAAGTGGGAAGGCATGACACTGGTGCCGGCCCTCGACCCTGCCAATCCGAACGATTACTTCCTGTTCGTAACGAACGACAACGACTTCATCACCCAGCACGGCTACCAGGCCGGGGCGGAGTACCGGGATGCGAGCGGCGTGGAGGTCGATACCATGCTGCTCGTCTACCGCATCACCTTGCCGGAACAGCTACGCTAGATTTCCGCGGCTGCCGAGCAGGGGGCGCGTAGCCTCCTTTTCGGCCGGTCTGCCGGCAAGCGCCTGCTGCGCTGCACAACGAGGTGCGGCACCACGTCCCGTCCACGGGAGGGCATTTCCGGGCATTGTTCGGCGTGGCGGGCTGGCGTTGTCGGCAACGCCGTGCGATTTACCGCTGAACGAAGTTGGGCAACAGACTTCGTTGCGGTCGGCCCGTGGTGGTTGCGTCCGGGGCCGTTCGAGGGGCGCGCAGAAGAAAGCTCAAGGGAGAAGATCGATGAGAGCAGCAGGGTATCCGGGTCTCGGCGCGGTCGCCGCGCTGTGGATCGCGCACGCATTGGCGCCGTCTCCGGCGCTGGCCGCGTGGGAGCCGACGCGGCCGGTCGAATTCATCGTGCCGGCCGGCACCGGCGGTGGCGCCGACCAGATGGCGCGCACCATCCAGGGCATCGTGACCAAGCACAATCTGATGAAGCAGCCGATGGTGGTGATCAACAAGGCGGGTGGCGCCGGCGGCGAAGGCTTCCTCGACGTGAAGGCCTCGCGCGGCAATCCGCACAAGATTATCATCACGCTGTCCAACCTGTTCACGACGCCGCTTGCCACCGGTATTCCCTTCAACTGGAAGGACCTGACGCCGGTGGCCATGCTGGCACTCGACGAGTTCATCCTGTGGGTCAACGCCGAGAAGCCGTACAAGACGGCCAAGGAGTATATCGACGCCGCGAAAGCCGCGAACGGTACGTTCAAGATGGCCGGCACCGGCTCCAAGCAGGAAGACCAGATCATCACCGAAGCGCTCCAGAAGATCACGGGCGCCAAGTTCATCTACATTCCGGAACGCGGCGGCGGCGCGGTGGCGGTGCAACTGGTCGGCAATCACGTCGACTCGACCGTGAACAATCCGATCGAAGGGGTTTCCCAATGGCGCGGCGGGCACCTGCGTCCGCTCTGCGTGTTCGACAGCAAGCCGCTCGACTACAAGGACAAGGTTGCCGGCGACCTGTCGTGGAACAGCATCCCGACCTGCAAGTCGCAGGGTTTGGACATCGAGTATTTGATGCTGCGCGGCATCTTCATGCCCCCCGGCGTGACCCCGGACCAGGTCAACTACTACGTCGATCTCTTCAAGAAGGTGCGTGAGACGCCGGAGTGGAAGAAGCTGATGGCCGACGGCGCGTTCAACCAGTCCTTCATGACCGGCCCCGAATACGCCAAATGGGTCGGGGGCGAGGAAAAGCGCCACGAAGAGCTGATGAAGTCCGCGGGCTTTCTGGCGAAATAGTAACATGAAGGTCCACCTCCGCCGGCGGACGTTCCCGCCGGCGGCAGGTTGACGAGTGTCGGGGAGCGGACGACCGAGAAGTCTCGCTGCCCCTGCAGCGTTGGAGCGGAGAAGTGAGCCGCCGCCCAAGGGGCGTTCGGCTCAGGTGGCTCACCGCAGTGGCTAGAGACCGAAAAGCCGCATTGCGCGCGGCCGAAATTCTGGAATATTGTATACCAGCATGAGCGACAGCACCCCGGAAAACGTACCCGGTACCGGACCGAGTCAGCGCTCGGTCGAGATCGGCGTTGCGCTGTTCACGGGCCTTTTCGCTCTGGTCGTCATCGCCGGCAGCGTGCAAGCCGGCATCGGCTGGGGTGCCGAAGGTCCGCAGGCCGGCTTCGTCCCGTTCTATGTCGGCCTGCTGATCCTGGCATCGAGCGTCTTCAATTTCGCCGCCGCAGTCGCGGAGCGATCCGATGGTCGCCTGTTTGCCGAATGGGGTCAGCTTCGCCAAGTGATGTCCATGCTGGTACCGACCGCGATCTATGTGGCCCTGGTGCCCTGGATCGGAATCTACGTCGCATCGGCGTTCCTCATTGCCGTATTCATGCGATGGCTCGGTCGATACGGCTGGGGAATGGTGGCCGCGATCGCGCTGGGCGTGCCCATCGTCACCTTCGTCGTGTTCGAGAAGTGGTTCCTGGTGCCTTTGCCGAAAGGGCCGATCGAGGCGTATCTCGGATTTTGACGCCGAGCGCATAAGCCGAAATAGGGTGGGTAACGAGCGAGTTGCATGGAAGAGATCGGCAATCTGTTTCACGGTTTCGCGGTCGTCATCCAGCCGTTCAACATCATGGTGATGCTTGTCGGCATCATGCTCGGCGTCATCATCGGCGTGCTGCCCGGCCTCGGCGGCGCCAACGGCGTCGCGATCCTGCTGCCGCTGACGTTCTCCATGTCGCCGACCTCGGCGATCATCATGTTGTCCTGCATCTATTGGGGCGCGCTGTTCGGCGGCGCGATCACCTCGATCCTGTTCAATATTCCGGGCGAGCCATGGTCGGTGGCCACCACGTTCGACGGCCATCCCATGGCCCAGCAGGGCCGGGCGGGCGAGGCCCTCACCGCCGCTTTCACGTCGTCCTTCGTCGGCGCGCTGTTCGCGGTGATCATGATCACGCTGGTGGCGCCGCTGGTCGCCAAATTCGCCCTGCAGTTCGGGCCGGCGGAGAAATTCGGGGTCTATTTCCTCGCCTTCGGCAGCTTCATCGGCATGAGCAAGGAACCGCCGTTCAAGACGCTGGCCTCGATGATGATCGGCTTTGCGTTGGCGGCGGTGGGCCTCGACAGCATCACCGGCCAACTGCGGCTGACCTTCGGCTACACCGAGCTCTTGACCGGCTTCGACTTCCTCATCGCGGTGATCGGCCTGTTCGGCATCGGCGAGATCCTGCTCACCATCGAGGAGGGATTGAGCTTCAAAGGCGGCTCGGCCGGGATCAATCCCAAGGTCGTGCTGCAGACCTGGAAGGAGCTGCCGCGCTACTGGATGACGTCGCTGCGCTCCTGCGTGATCGGCTGCTGGATGGGCATCAGTCCGGCGGGCGCGACGCCGGCCTCGTTCATGAGCTACGGCATCGCCAAGCGCGTGTCGAAGCACGGCGAGCGCTTCGGCCGCGGCGAAATCGAAGGCGTGGTCGCGCCGGAAACCGCCGCGCATGCCGCCGGCACCTCCGCGCTGCTTCCCATGCTGTCGCTCGGGGTACCGGGCTCGCCCACCGCGGCGGTGCTGCTGGGCGGCCTCCTGATCTGGGGCCTGCAGCCGGGACCGCTGTTGTTCGTCGAGCAGAAGGAGTTCGTCTGGGGCCTGATCGCCTCGATGTATCTCGGCAACGTCGTCGGCCTTTTGGTGGTGCTGACCTGCGTGCCGCTGTTTGCGGCGATCCTGCGCATCCCCTTCAGCATCATTGCGCCGATCATTCTCGTTTTCTGCGCCATCGGCGCCTATACCGTCCACAATTCGACCTTCGACATCGTGCTGATGCTGGTGTTCGGGGTCGCCGGCTACGTCCTGAAGAAGTGCAACTACCCGCTGGCGCCGATGGTGCTGGCGATCGTGCTCGGCGACAAGGCGGAGGAATCGTTCCGGCAGTCGCTGCTCGCTTCGCAGGGCAGCCTCGGTATCTTCTTCTCGAACGGGCTGGTCAGCTCGATCATGGCGTTGGGCCTCGTCGCCCTGTTCTGGCCGTTGATCCAGAGTGCGTTCACGCGGCTGCGCCCGCGGCCGGCACTCTGAGGCGCGGCGCCGGGGTGTCGTGTTGTTCGCCGCGCGCGGATCCGCGGGACCGGGAGTTCAAAAGCGACATTGCGCCCGGGCAACAACCTGGAATATTGTATACCAGCCATGAGTGACGGTGACCGATCCCCCCGTGCTGCCAGTGTCCGGGTGGAGTCTGCGCCCCATCCGGCGGGGGCGGCGGTCTCCCCGCGGGTCGAGCCGATCGGCAGCCCCGAGAGCTTCAAGAGCCGCGCCTATGCCGCGCTCAAGGACGCCATCGTGTCGATGGACGTCTACCGCAGCCGCGACGACATCCGCCTCGACGAGCGCCGGCTGGCGCTCGATTTCGGCATCAGCCGCACCCCGGTGCGCGAGGCCATGGCGCAGCTCGAGCGCGAGGGTTTCGTGCGCGCGGTCCCACGCCGCGGCATCTACGTCGTGCGCAAGACCAAGCGCGAGGTGATCGAGATGATCACCGCCTGGGCCGCGCTCGAGGGGATGGCGGCGCGGCTCATCACCGAGAACGCCAGCGCCGAGGAGATCGCCTCCCTGCGCACCATGTTCACCAAGTTCGAGAACGGCGAGCTGCATGCCAGGCTCGACGAATATTCCGAGGTGAACATCGAGTTCCACCAGGCCATCATCCGCATGAGCCGCAACGGCGTGCTCATCTCGCTCGCGGAGAATCTGTTCACGCATATGCGCATGATCCGCCGCAAGACCATCGGCGAGCACGACCGTGCCGCGCGCTCGATCCGCGACCATATGACCATTATCGAGGCGCTCGAGACGCGTGACACCAAGCGCGCAGAGGCCCTGGTGCGCGACCACGCGCTCGGTCTCGCCGACCACGTGGCGAAATACGCCGACTATTTGGACTGACATCGAAAAAAGTTTCGAGAGAGGATTCCCATGGCTGACGCAGCAGTGAAAACAAAGCCGGCCACTACCGCGCAAGACACGGAGCGGGAGCTGACGGACGGCTTTCACCTCGTCATCGATGCGCTCAAGCTCAACGGCATCAACACGATCTACGGTGTGCCCGGCATCCCGATCACGGATTTTGGCCGTATGGCACAGGCCGCAGGCATGCGCGTCATCTCGTTCCGCCACGAGCAGAACGCCGGCAATGCGGCTGCAATCGCCGGCTTCCTCACCAAGAGGCCCGGCATCTGCCTCACGGTGTCGGCTCCCGGCTTTCTCAACGGTCTGACGGCGCTGGCCAATGCCACGACCAACTGCGTCCCGATGATCCTGATCAGTGGCTAGTCCGAGCGCGAGATCGTCGACCTGCAGCAGGGCGACTACGAAGAGATGGACCAACTCGCCATCGCCAAGCCCCTCTGCAAGGCGGCCTTCCGCGTGCTGCATGCCGCAGACATCGGCATCGGCGTTGCGCGCGCGATCCGCGCGGCGGTGTCCGGCCGCCCGGGCGGCGTCTATCTCGATCTGCCCGCCAAACTTTTCTCTCAGGTCATGGACGCAGAGACTGGAGCCAGGTCGCTGGTGAAGGTCATCGATCCGGCTCCGGCCCAGCTTCCGGCTCCGGCTGCCGTCAAGCGCGCACTCGATGTCCTGAAGAGTGCCAAGCGCCCGCTGATCATCCTCGGCAAAGGCGCGGCCTACGCGCAGGCCGATGACGCTATCCGCGCTCTGATCGAAAAGAGCGGCATTCCTTTCCTGCCGATGAGCATGGCCAAAGGCCTGTTGCCCGACACGCATCCGCTGTCGGCGGGTGCGGCGCGCTCGACGGTGCTGAAAGATGCCGACGTCGTCATGCTGATTGGTGCCCGCCTCAACTGGCTGCTGTCGCACGGCAAGGGCAAGACCTGGGGCGAGCCCTATTCGAAGAAGTTCATCCAGATCGACATCGAGCCCAAGGAGATGGACAGCAATGTCGAGATCGTGGCCCCTCTGGTCGGCGACATCGGCTCCTGCGTATCGGCTCTGCTCGAGGGCATGGGCGGCAATTGGCCGGCCGCGCCGGCTGACTGGATCAACGCCGTCAATGCGCGCAAGCAGGAGAACATCGCCAAGATGGCGCCACGGCTGATGAAGAACTCGGCGCCCATGGACTTCCACAGCGCGCTCGGCGCCCTGCGCACCGTGATCAAGGAACGCCCGGACGCCATCCTCGTCAACGAAGGCGCCAACACCCTCGATCTCGCGCGCGGCATCATCGACATGTACCAACCGCGCAAACGCCTGGACGTCGGCACCTGGGGCGTCATGGGCATCGGCATGGGCTTTGCCGTCGCAGCCGCGATAGAGACCGGCAAACCCGTGCTCGCGATCGAAGGCGACAGCGCCTTCGGCTTCTCCGGCATGGAAGTAGAAACGATTTGCCGGTACGGCCTGCCGGTCTGCATCGTGATCTTCAACAACAACGGCATCTATCGCGGAACCGACGTCAATCCCAGTAGCGGGCCCGACGTTGCGACAACCGTCTTCGTCAAAGACGCGCGCTACGACAAGATTGCGGAAGCATTCGGCGGCGTCGGCGTCCATGTGACGACACCCGACGAGCTGACCCGGGCCGTGAACAAGGCCATGGACTCCGGCAAGCCGACCCTCATCAACGCGGTGATCGACCCGGCGGCCGGCAGCGAGAGCGGCCGCATCGGCAATCTCAATCCGCAAAGCGCGCTTCGCAAGAAAAAATAAGGGTGATGACTGGATGCCCGCTTATGCGGGCATCCAGCGGAGAATGAACGCGAGAGGAATGACAATGCGCAAGGCCACGAGGAAGACGCGGCAGAAGGCCGCCGCCAAGAAGGCGGCCGTGAAGAAGAAGGTGGTGAAGCTCAAGCCCAAGAAGGCGGCCGCCAAGTCCACCGCTGCGGCAAAGAACGCGCTGCCCAAGCCTTCGACCAAGCCCTGGGGCGAGGCCGGCAAGGCGCTCGACGGCGTGCGCATCCTCGATTTCACCCACGTGCAATCGGGCCCGACCTGCACGCAGCTTCTCGCCTATATGGGCGCCGACGTGATCAAGGTCGAACGGCCGGGCATCGGCGACATCACCCGCGGCCAGCTGCGCGACGTTAAAGGGGCCGACAGCCTCTACTTCACCATGCTCAACGGCAACAAGCGCTCGATCACCATCGATTCCAAGCATCCCAAGGGCAAGGAGATCCTCGAACGGCTGATCAAGCGCTGCGACGTGCTGGTGGAGAACTTCGCGCCCGGCGCGCTCGACCGCATGGGGCTCACCTGGGAGCACATCCACAAGACCAACCCGCGCATGATCGTGGCCTCGGTCAAGGGCTTCGGCCCCGGCCCCTACGAGGACTGCAAGGTCTACGAGAACGTCGCCCAGTGCGCGGGCGGCGCCGCCTCCACCACAGGCTTTCGCGACGGCCCGCCGCTGGTCACCGGCGCGCAGATCGGCGATTCCGGCACCGGCCTGCACCTCGCCTTCGGCATCGTCAGCGCACTCTATCAGCGCCTCCGCACCGGCCGCGGCCAGCGTGTGCTCGCCGCCATGCAGGACGGCGTGCTCAACCTCGCGCGCGTCAAGCTCCGCGACCAGCAACGCCTGAGGCACGGTCCCCTCACGGAGTACAGCCAGTATGGCGAAGGCATCCCGTTCGGCGCGGCGGTACCGCGCGCGGGCAACGATTCCGGCGGCGGCCAGCCCGGCTGGATCCTCAAGTGCAAGGGCTGGGAACGCGATCCCGACGCCTACATCTACTTCATCACCCAGGCGCCGGTGTGGGGAGCGATCTGCGACCTCATCGGCAAGCCGGAATGGAAGACCGATGCCGATTATGCCACGCCGCCGGCGCGCCTGCCGCGGTTGCGGCATATCTTCGACACCATCGAGCAGTGGACCATGACCAAGACCAAGTTCGAGGTCATGGAGATCTGCAACGCGGTCGATATCCCGGTCGGCCCGATCCTGTCGATGAAGGAGATCGCCGAGGAGCCGTCGCTGCGCAAGACCGGTACCGTGGTCGAGGTCGATCACCCCACGCGCGGCAAGTATCTGACCGTCGGCAACCCGGTCAAGATGTCGGACTCGATCACCGAGGTGAAACGCTCGCCGCTGCTCGGCGAGCACACCGAGGAGATCCTCCGTATCGAGCTCGGCTATTCCGACGAGGAGGTTGCCGAGATCAAGGGATCGGGTGCCATCACCGCGCCGGAGAAAGGCGCGCGCGCCGAGGCGGCGTGAACGAGCACCGCTGTCGTCCCCGCGAAGGCGGGGGCCGCTAACCCGAGGACACCGCAATCTGGATGTCCGCTTTCGCGGGCATGACACCGAATAAACGGCGAGGGGAGTGCCAATGCGGATCGTGGTGCACGGCCAACAGGCGTTCGGCAAGGCGGTGCTCGAGGCCTTGCTCAAGCGCGGCGAGGACGTGGTCGCCGTCTACGTCGCGCCGGAGAAGGAGGGCGCCAAGGCCGATCCGCTCAAGGAGGCCGCCCTCGCCGCGAAGCTGCCGGTCCGTCAGCCGGCGTCCTACCGCAAGCCCGAAGTATGGGAGGAGTTCAAGGCGCTCAAGCCCGACCTGCAGGTGATGGCCTTCGTCACGCTGTTCGTGCCGGAGGATTTCCTCAACATCCCGACCCGGGGCTCGATCCAGTACCATCCCTCGCTGCTGCCGAAATACCGCGGCCCGAGCGCGATCAACTGGCCGATCATCCAGGGCGAGACCGAAACCGGGCTGTCGATCTTCTGGCCCGACAACGGCCTCGATACCGGTGACGTGTTGCTGCAGAAGACGACGCCGATCGGCCCCGACGACTCGCTCGGCACGGTCTATTTCGACCGGCTGTTTCCAATGGGGGTCGAGGCGATGCTGGAAGCCGTCGATCTGGTCAAGGCCGGCAAGGCGCCGCGCATCAAGCAGGATCACAGCCAGGCGACCTACGAGGGCCGCTGCGGCCCGGACAACGCCCGCCTCGACTGGGGTAAGCCCTGGCGGCAGATCCACAACCTCATCCGCGGCTGCAATCCGGCGCCGGGCGCATGGACGACCCTCAACGGGGAGGCGCTGCAGGTCTTCGAAGGCAAGCCGCTGCCCGCGCGCGATCCCAAGGGCATCGCCGGCAAGATGGGCGAGATCGTCGAGGTCGCGACCGACGGTTTCACCGTCGTCTGCGCCGACGGCCGCATCAAGGTTCTGCGCGTGAAGCCCGCCGCCGGGCCCAAGGTCGCGGCCGGCGAATTCGCCACCACTGCAAAGCTCACCCCCGGCACGAGGTTCTCATGACTCCGACTCCCGCGACCGCCGCCAAGGCTCCGACCATCGCCGCGCAGCATCTCAATCCGAAATCCGACATCGAGATCGCCCAGGCCGCCAAGATGCGGCCGATCATCGACATCGCGCGCGAGCGGCTGGGCATCGGGCCGGAGAATCTCGAGCCCTACGGCCACTACAAGGCGAAGGTCTCGATGGACTTCATCAAGTCGCTGCGGAACCGTCCCAACGGCAAGCTGGTCCTGGTGTCGGCGATTACCCCGACGCCGGCGGGCGAAGGCAAGACCACGACCACGGTCGGCCTCACCGACGCGCTCAACCGCATCGGCAAGAAGGCGATGCTGTGCCTGCGCGAGCCCTCGCTCGGGCCGTGCTTCGGCGTCAAGGGCGGCGCCGCCGGCGGCGGCTACGCCCAGGTGGTGCCGATGGAAGACATCAATCTGCATTTCACTGGTGACCTGCACGCCATCGGCACCGCCAACAACCTGCTCGCGGCGCTGATCGACAACCACCTCTACTGGGGCAATCCGCTCGGCATCGACAGCCGGCGCGTCACGTGGCGCCGCGTGATGGACATGAACGATCGCGCGCTGCGCTCGATCGTCTCCTCCCTCGGCGGCGTCGCCAACGGCTTCCCGCGCGAGGACGGTTTCGACATCACCGTAGCCTCCGAGGTGATGGCGATCTTCTGCCTCGCCAAGGATCTGGACGATCTCAAGCAGCGCCTGTCGAAAATCGTCATCGGCTATACCCGCGACCGCAAGCCGGTGCGCGCCGGCGACCTCAAGGCGCAGGGGCCGATGACGGCCCTGCTCAAGGACGCGCTTTCACCCAACCTGGTGCAGACGCTCGAGGGCACGCCCGCCTTCATCCACGGCGGCCCGTTCGCCAACATCGCCCACGGCTGCAACTCCGTGCTCGCCACCACCACCGCGCTCAAGCTCTGCGACTACGTGGTGACCGAAGCCGGCTTCGGCGCCGATCTCGGCGGCGAGAAGTTCCTCGACATCAAGTGCCGCAAGACCGGCCTTTCCCCGGACTGCGCGGTGCTGGTCGCCACCATTCGCGCCCTCAAGATGCACGGCGGCGTCAAGAAGGAGGACCTCAAGAGCGAGAACCTCAAGGCGCTCGAGGCCGGCATGGCCAACCTCGCCCGCCACGTCGAGAACGTGCAGAAATTCGGCATCGTCCCGGTGATCTCGATCAACCGCTTCAGCGCCGATACCGACGCCGAGATCGCGCTGGTCAAGGAGCATGCCAAGAAGCTCGGGGTCGAGGCGCTGATGGCCGATCACTGGGCCGAGGGCGGCCAGGGCGCGGCTGACGTGGCGCGCGCGGTGGTCAAGGTGGTCGAGAGCGGCAAGAGCAAGCTCAAGCTGCTCTACCCCGACGACATGCCGCTGATCGACAAGATCCGCACCGTCGCCACCGAAATCTACCGCGCCAAGGACATCGACGTGCACAAGCCGGTGCGCGACCAGCTCGAGTCGTTCGAGAAGATGGGCTACGGCAAGCTGCCGATCTGCATGGCCAAGACCCAGTACAGCTTCTCCACCAATGCCGACGTCAAGGGCGCGCCCGAGGATCACGTGGTGACGGTGCGCGAGGTGCGGCTCTCCGCCGGCGCCGAATTCGTGGTGGCGATCTGCGGAGAGATCATGACCATGCCCGGCCTGCCGCGGGTTCCCGCCGCCGACGCCATCGACGTCGGCGCCGACGGAAAGATCGTGGGGTTGTTTTGATACGGAATTCGCCCCGTTGACTCGTCATCGCGGTTTGTCGTCCCCGCGCAAGCGGGGACCTATAACCACCGTCTCTGCATATGGGTCCCCGCCTTCGCGGGGACGACATAGCGAGCAACGCCCGCCCTGCAAATCTACAGCTTCTTGATCCCGGCCTGGGCGATGATGTCGCGGAACATCGGCACTTCCTTGGCGATGCGCTCCATGTGGCCCTTGCCGTCCTTCGCCGTCACCTCGAATCCCGCCTGATTGAGCCGCGCCCGCATGGCGGGCGTGTTGAGAATGTCGAGCGCGACCTTCTCGAGGCGGCTCACGATCTCCGGCGGCGTCTTCGCCGGCGCCATCAGCGCAGTATAGGTCTCGAACACGAAATCGGGGTAGCCCGCCTCGAGCATGGTCGGAATCTCCGGCAGGTCGTGCCAGCGCGTGCGGCCGGTGACGGCGAGGCCCTTGATCGTGCCGGCCTTGATCTGCGGATGGGCCGGGGCGAGCACGCCGGAGCTCAGCTGCACCGTGCCCGAGAGCAGCGCCTTGAGCGCGTCGCCGCCGCCGGGGAAGACGATTGTCGCCATCTTCTGCAGGCCTTCGCGCAGCTTGAGCACCTCGGCCTGCAGCTGCGGTGTCGTGCCGATCGGCGGGGTCGAGACGTTGAACTTGTCCGGATTGGCCTTGGCCAGCGCGACGAACTCCTTCATCGTGCCGACGCCCAATTCCGGCTTCACCGCGAACACGTGCGGCGAGACCGCGAGCTCGCAGACGGCGACGAAGTCCTTGAACGGATCGTAGGGCAGCGTGTTGTAGAGGCCGGGATTGACCGAATAGGCGCTGGTCGACAGCAGGATGGTGTAGCCGTCGGCGTCCGCGCGCGCGGCATATCCCATGCCGATATTGCCGCCGCCGCCGCCCTTGTTCTCGACGATGACCGAGCCGCCCATCGCCTCCTGCATCGCCGCCGCCATGATGCGGGCGATGATGTCGGACGGTCCGCCCGGCGTGTTGGCCACGACGATCTTGACGGGCCGGTCGGGATAGGCGGCGAAGGCCGCGTCGATCCGCAGGACGGCGGGCGCGACGAGGCCGCCGAGCGCGGCCTTGATCAGGCGGCGCCGCGACGGCGCGTTTTTGACGTCGTGTGATTGCTGCCGCATCTCTTCTCCTCCCGCAGACTGTCGCGTTTTGCGCGCGATGCTAGGAATTTACCGCTCCCGCTGCAACCGGCATCGGGGCCGATGCTGCGCGCGTGTTGCGCCTCTCCGCGCGCAAGCAGGGCAAGCTCAGTGGTGAACGGGCGTCGCCCGCAGTTTCCCCGCCACCGGACCGCTCGGCTCGACCGCGTCGAGTTGCGGCGCCACGCGCTGCGCCTCGGCGACCAGCGCCGCGGTCAGCGGCGTCATCGGCTCGCGCGCGGGAACGACGAGGCCGATTGTGTGCACGGCCTCCGGCGCGACGATGGGAATGGCACGGATAGTTTCGGTGAGGCCGAGCGTCGCCGCGAGCCTTGCCGGCATCACGCTCGCCCAGCGGCCGGTGCGCACATGCGCGAACAGCACGATCATCGAATTGGACTCGAGCGTCGGCTGCGGCGTTCCGCCGGCGCCGCGCAGGAGCTCGTCGATGATGCGCCGGTTCTGCATGTCGGGCGTGAGCAGGCAGAGCGGAACCTGCGCCACCTCCGCCCAGGTCACAGTGTCGCGGTCGCCGAACGGCGCGTCGGAGGAGGTCAGCAGCCGGTAGTGCTCGCGATAGAGCGGCACCGCGTTGACGCGCCCGAGCGGCTCGTTGTCGAGGTAGGTGAGCCCGGCGTCGATCTCCAGGTTCTCAAGCTCGGCCAGCACCGCGATCGAGGGGCGCGATAGGATCGTGAACTGGACGTTGGGGTGGCGCATGCGGAACGGCGTGGTGAGGCTCGCCACCATCGCCAGCGTGGTGGGGATGGCGGCGATGCGCAGCCGTCCGGTCAGGCCGTGGCGCAGCGCGTCGAGCTCCTGGCGCATGGCGCGCGAGTCCGCGACGATGCGCCGCGCCCAATCGAGCACGCGTTCGCCCTCGGGCGTGAAACTGCGGAACCGGGAGCCGCGGTTGACCAGGAGCACGCCCATCGTCTCCTCGAGCTGCTTGACCCCCGCTGACAGCGTGGGTTGCGTGACCCCGCAGCTTTCCGCGGCGCGCCCGAAATGCCGCTCGCGGGCCAGGGCCAGAAGGAATTCCAGCTTGTCGATCAAGGCGATGGTCCACATCCGGCGAAACGGGACAGTGTCGCATAATTGATAGAGAATCTCAATCGATCGATGGTGATTGCGGGCTTGTTTTTAATCGACCATTCTCGTTCTTGTGAGTTGAGAAGGATTCCAGGCATGGATGCGCGCACCGACGAGCAACCCCCCGGTGCCGGGCGCCGCCGCCCGCGCAGGACGCCCAAGGGCCGCCAGGTCGAGCCCCAGGCGCTCGCCGAGGTGCAGGCCCTGCTCGGCGATCGCGCGTCCCGCCGCGACCTCCTGATCGAGTATCTGCACCTGATCCAGGACCGCTACGGACATCTCTCCGCCGCGCATCTCGCCGCGCTCGCCCAGGAGATGAAGCTCGCGCTCGCCGAGGTCTACGAGGTTGCGACCTTCTATGCGCATTTCGACGTGGTGAAGGAAGGCGAGACGCCGCCGCCGGCCGTCACCGTGCGGGTATGCGATTCGCTCTCCTGCGCCATGGCCGGGTCCGAGCATCTCCTGCGCAGCCTGCCGAACCGGCTCGGCGCCAATGTGCGCGTCGTGCGCGCACCCTGCATGGGCGCCTGCGACCGCGCGCCGGTCTGCGCCGTGGGCCATGCGCAGGTGATGAACGCGACGGCGGAGAGCGTCGCCGCCGCGGCCGTTCACCGCGCGCATGTTCAGCCCTATCCCACGCCGAACGACTTCGACCATTACGTGCGCGACGGCGGCTATGCCCTGCTCAGGGCCTGCGTCTCCGGCGCGCGCACCCGCGACGACATCATCAAGGCGGTGAGCGATGCTTCGCTCCGCGGCCTCGGCGGCGCCGGCTTCCCGACCGGCCGCAAATGGACGCTGGTGCGCGCCGAGCCGGCGCCGCGGCTGATGGCGGTCAACGCCGACGAGGGCGAGCCCGGCACCTTCAAGGACCGCCACTATCTCGAACGTGATCCCCACCGTTTCATCGAAGGCATGCTGATCGCCGCCTGGGTGGTCGAGGCTCACGAGATCTACATCTACATCCGCGACGAATACCCGGAAGTGCGGCTGATGCTCGAGGAGGAGATCGCCAAGGTGGTGGCGGCCTCCCTCGCCGATCACGCCAAGCTCCATCTGCGCCGCGGCGCCGGCGCCTATATCTGCGGGGAAGAGTCCGCGATGATCGAATCGATCGAGGGCAAGCGCGGCCTGCCGCGGCATCGCCCGCCCTACGTCGCCCAGGTCGGCCTGTTCGGTCGGCCGACGCTCGAGCAGAACGTCGAGACGCTCTATTGGGTGCGCGACATCGTCGAGAAGGGGCCGGCCTGGTTCGCCTCCCACGGCCGCCGCGAGCGCAAGGGCCTGCGCAGCTTCTCGGTCTCCGGCCGCGTGAAGAAGCCCGGCGTGGTGCTGGCGCCCGCCGGGGTCAGCGCGCGCGAGCTGGTCGAGGAATATTGCGGCGGCATGCAGGAGGGCCACGGCTTCAAGGCCTATCTGCCGGGCGGGGCCTCGGGCGGGATCCTGCCGGAATCGATGGCCGACCTGCCGCTCGATTTCGGCATGCTGGAAAAGTACGGCTGCTTCGTAGGCTCGCACGCGGTTGTGATCCTCTCCGACAAGGACGATATGAAAGCGGTGGCGCTCAACCTGATGCGCTTCTTCGAGGACGAGAGCTGCGGCCAGTGCACGCCCTGCCGGGCGGGAACCGAGAAGGCCGCCAAGCTGATGGCAACCGGTCCCTGGGACCCGGCGTTGTTGACCGAGCTCTCGGACGCCATGCGCGACGCCTCGATCTGCGGTCTCGGCCAGGCGGCGCCCAACCCGCTGCTCAGCGTGCTCAAATATTTTCCCGAGGAGCTGGCGAAGCCGCTCGGGAGTTGGTGATGAAAGCGATGCCGTATTCCCACGTGTTGCTTACTCAGGTGTCGTCCCCGCGCAGGCGGGGACCCATATTCCAGAGACCAGCGTGCGTGGCGCGATGGGTCCCCGCTGGCGCGGGGACGACGATCGAACAGGTGCAACAATGACCGCCAGCGCAGCCGACAAGCCCGGCACCTTCACCATCGACGACCGCGAGGTGGAGATTCGCGCCGGCGAGACGATCTTCCGTGCCGCGCGCCGGCTCGGGATCAAGCTGCCGCATCTGTGCTACTCGCCCAAGCCCGGCTACCGCCCCGATGGCAATTGCCGCGTCTGCATGGTCGAGATCGAGGGCGAGCGCGTGCTCGCGGCGAGCTGCATCCGTACCCCGACGCCGGGCATGAAGGTCAGGACCCAGACCGACCGCGCGAAGACGGCAAGACGGATGGTGGTCGAGCTCCTCCTGACCGACCAGCCGCCGAAGGACGTGGCGCACGATCCCGCATCGGAATTCTGGCTGACCGCGGAGCGGCAGCAGGTCACGACGAGCCGGTTTCCGCGTCGCGCGGCGCCCGTTCCCGACCGCAGCCACCCGGCGATGGCGGTCAATCTCGACGCCTGCATCCAGTGCAATCTCTGCGTCCGCGCCTGCCGCGAGGTGCAGGTCAACGACGTCATCGGCATGGCCGGCCGCGGCCATGGCGAAAAGATCGTGTTCGATTTCGACGACCCGATGGGCAATTCCACCTGCGTCGGCTGCGGCGAATGCGTGCAGGCCTGCCCGACCGGCGCGCTGATGCCGGCGACGCTGGTCGACGAGGCGAACGTGCGCAACGCTTTCGCCGATCGCGAGGTCCACAGCGTGTGCCCCTATTGCGGCGTCGGGTGCCAGCTCACCTACCATGTCAAGGACGACAAGCTCCTCTACGTCAGCGGCCGCAACGGACCGGCGAACGAGAACCGCCTCTGCGTCAAGGGCCGCTTCGGCTTCGACTATGTGAGCCACCCCCATCGCCTGACCCAGCCGCTCGTGCGCAAGGACGGCGTCGCCAAGGCCGC
This sequence comes from Xanthobacteraceae bacterium, assembly GCA_049579765.1. Classification (GTDB taxonomy): domain Bacteria; phylum Pseudomonadota; class Alphaproteobacteria; order Rhizobiales; family Xanthobacteraceae; genus VAZQ01. The sequence goes on along the minus strand of JBAUOM010000833.1, from coordinate 3,674 downwards.
CGACGATCTGGTCGATCCGTCCAATCCGTGGACGCATTTCCGGGTAGCCAACTGGGAGGAGGCGCTCGACCGCGCCGCCAAGGGGCTGGTGAAAATCCGCGACCGCGACGGCCCGCGCGCGCTCGCCGGCTTCGGCTCCGCGAAAGGCTCGAACGAGGAGGCCTACCTGTTCCAGAAGCTGGTTCGCACCGGCTTCGGCTCCAACAATGTCGACCATTGCACCCGGCTGTGCCACGCGTCGTCGGTGGCGGCGCTCCTGGAGGGCGTCGGCTCGGCGGCGGTGACCGCGACGTTCAACGAGTGCAAGAACTCCGACGTCATCATCGTCATCGGCGCCAATCCGACCGAGAACCACCCCGTGGCCGCGACTTTCTTCAAGCAGGCGGCCAAGCGCGGCTCGAAGCTCATCGTGATGGATCCGCGCGGCCAGGCGCTCAAGCGCCACGCTTGGCAAATGATGCAATTCAAGATCGGCACCGACGTCGCGATGCTCAACGCGATGCTCAACGTCATCATCGCAGAGAAGCTCTACGATCAGCAATACGTGCAGACCTACACCGAGGATTTCGACAAGCTCGCCGAGAGCGTGAAGCCGTTCACGCCGGAAGAGATGGCGCCGATCTGCGGCATCGAGCCGGACGTTCTGCGCAACGTCGCGCGCACGTTCGCGCGGGCCGAGAGCGCCATCATTTTCTGGGGCATGGGCGTGTCGCAGCACACCCACGGCACCGACAACGCGCGCTGCCTGATCGCGCTCGCTTTGATCTGCGGCCAGATCGGGCGACCGGGCACGGGCTTGCATCCGCTGCGCGGCCAGAACAACGTGCAGGGCGCCTCCGACGCCGGTCTCATCCCGATGTTCTTCCCCGACTACAAGTCGGTGGAAAGTGCCGAGATCCGTGCCAAGTACGAAGCGGCGTGGGGGGTCTCGCTCGATCCCAAGCGCGGCAAGACCGTGGTCGAGATCATGGACGCGGTTCACCACGACGAGATCAAGGGCATGTACATCATGGGCGAGAACCCCGCGATGTCAGATCCCGACCTCAATCACGTCCGCGGCGCGCTCGCCCACCTCGAGCATCTGGTCGTGCAGGACATCTTCCTGACGGAAACCGCGTCCTACGCCGACGTCGTCCTGCCGGCCTCGGCCTGGCCCGAGAAGGACGGTACCGTCACCAACACCAACCGCCAGGTGCAGATGGGCCGGGCGGCGCTGCCGTTGCCGGGCGAGGCGCGGCAGGATCTCTGGATCATCCAGGATCTCGCCCAGCGCATCGGCTGCAACTGGAACTACCGGCACGTCGGCAAGGTCTTCGCCGAGATGGCATCGATGATGCCGGCGCTCGATAACATCACGTGGGATCGCGTCGAGCGCGAAGATCACGTCACCTATCCGGTCGACGGCCCGGACGTTCCCGGGCGCGACGTGGTGTTCGACAAGGGGTTCCCGCGTCCGAACGGCATGGCCAGGTTGGTGGCGACGAAATTCCAGGCGCCGGACGAGATGCCCGATGCGCAGTACCCGTTCATTCTCACCACCGGCCGCCAGCTCGAGCACTGGCACACCGGCGCCATGACGCGCCGCGCTTCGACGCTCGACGCGTTGGAGCCCGGTCCGGTCGCCGGGCTCTCGCGCGGCACCATCGCCAAGCTCGGCATCACGGCGGGCGACATGGTACGGGTGACCACCCGGCGCGGAGTGATCGAGCTCAGCGTGCGGCAGGACGACGCGGTTCCCGACGGCGTCGTGTTCATTCCCTTTGCCTATGTCGAGGCGGCGGCGAACCTGCTCACCAATCCCAAGCTCGACCCGTTCGGGAAAATCCCCGAGTTCAAATATTGCGCGGCCAGGGTCGAGCCGGCGGCGGAAGCCGCGCGCGTCGCGGCCGAGTAGGCTCGGCGGAAGCCAGCCGCACCGACGCGCAGTCCAGGGGGGCACGCCGAGCGCATCGCGACACCTGCTCGGTGCGCTCGCGTTGCCGATTGGCGGAGTGACTTCGAAGAGGTTCCCGGATATGACTGCGGTTGCTCCGCGCTCGCGCCGAGCGTCAGAGGATGCGCGAATGTCCGTTGCCGCCGAGACCGCCGCGGTGCCGTCGGCCGAGATGAGCGGAGGCGTGCGCCACGACTGGACGCGCGCCGAGCTGCGCGCGCTGTTCGCGCTGCCGTTTCCGGAGCTGATCTTCCGCGCGCAGAGCGTCCACCGCCGCCACTTCGATGCCAGCGAGGTGCAGATTTCCACGCTCATCTCGATCAAGACCGGCGGCTGTCCGGAGGATTGCGCCTACTGTCCGCAGAGCGCGCGCTACGACACCGGCGTGGCGGCGGAGAAGCTGATGCCCGTCGCCTCGGTCGTCGCCGAGGCGCGCGGGGCGAGGGATGCCGGCGCGAGCCGCTTCTGCATGGGAGCGGCGTGGCGCGAGCCCAAGGATCGCGACCTCGACAAGGTGTGCGCGATGGTCGCGGGCGTCAAGGCGCTCGGGCTCGAAACCTGCGCCACGCTCGGCATGCTGACGGGGAGCCAGGCGCGGCGCCTCAAGGCCGCCGGCCTCGACTACTACAACCACAACCTCGACACCTCGCCGGAATATTACGGCGCGATCATCACCACACGCACCTACCAGGATCGTCTCGATACGCTCGGCCACGTGCGCGATGCCGGCATTCACATCTGTTGCGGCGGCATCGTCGGGATGGGGGAGAGCGCGGAGGATCGCATCGGGATGATCGCGACGCTCGCCAACCTGCCGGTGCATCCCGAGAGCGTGCCGATCAACATGCTGGTCAGGGTCGAGGGTACGCCGCTGGGGGCGGGCGCGGCGATCGATCCGATCGACTTCGTGCGTACGATCGCGCTCGCCCGCATCACCATGCCGAAGTCGGTGGTGCGGCTCTCCGCCGGGCGCGAGGACATGCGCGAGGAGACGCAGGCCCTGTGCTTCCTCGCCGGCGCCAACTCGATCTTCTATGGACCCAAGCTGCTCACCACGCCCAATCCCGAGCGCGACCGCGATCTCGCCCTGATGGACAAGCTCGGCCTCGTGCCGATGCGCTAGGTCCCGCCGCGATGGATATCGGCGCGATCTCGGTCGGTCCCGATCCTCCCACGGACATCCACGCCGTCATCGAGATTCCGCTGGGCGGCGCGCCGGTAAAATACGAGCTCGACAAGCGGTCGGGCGCGCTGCGGGTCGATCGCTTCCTGCACACCGCCATGTTCTATCCCGGCAATTACGGCTTCATCCCGGGGACATTGTCGGCCGACGGCGATCCCTGCGACGTGCTGGTGGTGAGCCAGGTGCAGGTGGTGCCCGGCGCGATCGTGCGCTGCCGGCCGGTCGGCGCGCTGCTGATGCAGGACGAGGCGGGCCGCGACGAGAAGATCATCGCGGTCACGGTCGACGCGCTCGCGCCGTTCTACAGCGATATCCGCAGCTATCGCGACCTGCCGCCGATCATGTGCGAGCAGATCGCGCATTTCTTCCAGCACTACAAGGATCTGGAAAAGGGCAAGTGGGTCACGATCGTGAAGTGGCTCGACACGAAGGGCGCGGAACGGCTCGTGCTCGAGGCGATCGCGCGCGCGGAGAAGCAGCAGGCGAGGGAGCACGCCGCGGGAGGCGCGCTTGCGCGAGCTGCCGCGGGTCGCCCGAAACCGCGCCGGAAGCGGTGAT
>JBAUOM010000832.1:0-4995 GCA_049579765.1 Xanthobacteraceae bacterium | reverse complement strand
GGCAACGGCTCGCACGCGGCAGCGAAGCGATCGATACCCGCATCGACCTGCACGGTAAGACGCAGGGCCAGGCGCACGCGGCCTTGCTTCGTTCCCTGCGGCGCGCACAGCAGGAGGGCGCCAGGTTCGTCCTGGTGATCACCGGCAAAGGCCGCACCGGCGACGACGCGAGCGAACGCGGCGTGCTCAGGCGGCAAGTGCCGCAGTGGCTGCGGCTGCCCGAATTCCGCGCTTACGTGGTCGGCTTCGAGGCCGCCCATGTCGGTCACGGCGGGGAGGGTGCGCTCTACGTGCGGATTCGAAGGCCGGCGTCCAGCGGCCGGTAGCCGTCGGTATCAGTGGTCGGCGATCAACCACGCCGTCGCCCCCGCGAAAGCGGGGGCCCATATGCCAGAATAGGTGGTTATGGGTCCCCGCTTTCGCGGGGACGACAAGTCGACGGTTGGTGCCTTACTGCACGACGACCGTAGTGCCCCAGCTCACCCGGTTGTACAGGTCGAGGATGTCTACATTGTACATGCGGATGCAGCCGTAGGAGACGAAGCCGCCGATCGAGCCGGGGCTGTTGGTGCCGTGGATGGCATACTCCCCGCCGCTGAGCGTCATGGCGGCTGCCCCCATGGGGTTGCCGGGCGCGCCGCCCGGGATCACTGCCGGCAGCGACGGCTTGTCGTGCCTGATCTCGGCCGGCGGCGACCACGCCGGCTTGAGCTGCTTGCCGGTGATGTAGGAGGTGCCCGACCATTGCTTGCCGCGGCGGCCAACGCCGACCGGATAGCGCAAGGCCTTGCCGTTGCCGAGCACGTAGTAGAGCGCACGCTCGGTGGTCTTCACCACGATCGTGCCGCTCGAGTAAGCGCCGGAGAACCCGACGATCTCGCGCGCTTGCGCGGACTGCGGCATCGCAGCGGCCGCGGCAAGCAAGAGCGCAGCCGGCGAGGCTGCGAGCCAGCGTGAAGGCTTCATGATTTGACCGTGTCTGTTGCCTGTTGGTCCCCTCGATCACGTCGCCCGCCGTTCCCGCACGAGGGCTTTCCCGCGCGGGCGACGCAGTGACGGATCGGTAACCATAATAAGCGAATCGGCGCGCGATCTCAGCGGAAACCATGCGTCGGCGCCGGCGAGCGGTAAGGATTTCCGGCGACTGTGCCGTACATGCAACAGTTGCCGGCGGCGGGCGAGTCGCGCCGTTCCGCTCAAGGACCGCGCCGCGCAGTGCGTGGGCGCTTGCCGCAAATTCGGTTGGGATGCCCCGCGCAAGCGGGGCATCCGGTAAACATCGCTCCTGGATCCAAGCGCGAGGCGAAGACCCTCGGCCTCCGGAATGCTGGCTTGCGCGGGTGATGACAGCCGAGAAAGGCTGCTGCGCCGCTATGCGTGCGCCTTCTTGTTCTGGCGGTTGCCGACCAGGTCCTCGACCACGGTCGGGTCGGCGAGCGTCGAGGTGTCGCCGAGATTGCCGGACTCGTCCTCGGCGATCTTGCGCAGGATCCGGCGCATGATCTTGCCCGAGCGCGTCTTCGGCAGGCCGGGCGCGAACTGGATGAGATCGGGCGAGGCGATCGGGCCAATCTCCTTGCGCACCCAGGCGATCAGCTCCTTGCGCAGCTCCTCGGTCGGGGTTTCGCCGGCCATCAGCGTGACATAGGCATAGATGCCCTGGCCCTTGATGTCGTGCGGGTAGCCGACGACGGCGGCCTCCGACACCTTGGCGTGCGCGACCAGCGCGCTCTCGACCTCGGCGGTGCCGAGCCGGTGGCCGGCGACGTTGATCACGTCGTCGACGCGCCCCGTGATCCAGTAATAGCCGTCGGCGTCGCGCCGGCAACCGTCGCCGGTGAAGTACTTGCCGGGATAGGCCTTGAAATAGGTGTCGACGAAGCGCTGGTGGTCGCCGTAGACGGTGCGCATCATGCCGGGCCAGGCGTCGGCGATGCAGAGGTTGCCGGTGGCGGCGCCGTCCAGCACCTTGCCGTCGGCGTCGACGATCTGCGGCACGACGCCGAAGAACGGGTTCGTCGCCGAGCCCGGCTTGAGCGGGGTCGCGCCGGGGAGCGGCGTGATCAAAATGCCGCCGGTCTCGGTCTGCCACCAGGTGTCGACGATCGGGCAGCGGCTGTCGCCGACCACCCGGTAGTACCACTCCCAGGCCTCCGGGTTGATCGGCTCGCCGACCGTGCCGAGCAGCCGCAGCGACTTGCGCGAGGTCTTCTTCACCGGCGCGTCGCCGGCCTGCATCAGCGCGCGGATCGCGGTGGGGGCGGTGTAGATCGTGTTGACTTGGTGCTTGTCGCAGACCTCCCAGAACCGCGACATGGTCGGGTAGTTGGGGACGCCCTCGAAGACCATGGTGGTGGCGCCGTTCGAGAGCGGGCCGTAGACGATGTAGCTGTGGCCGGTCACCCAGCCGACGTCGGCGGTGCACCAGTAGATGTCGCCGTCGTGGTAGTCGAAGACGTATTGGTGCGTCATCGACGTATAGACGAGATAGCCGCCGGTGGTGTGCAGCACGCCTTTAGGTTTGCCGGTCGAGCCCGAGGTGTAAAGAATGAACAGCGGATCCTCCGCGTTCATGTGCTCGCACGGACATTCGGAGGTTACCACCTCGGCGGCCTTGTCGTAATAGACGTCGCGCACCGGATCCATGTCGACCGGCGCGCCGGTGCGGCGCACCACGATGACGTGGTCGACGCCGCCGGCCTTGGCGATGGCGGCATCGGTGTTGGCCTTGAGCGGGACCTTGCGCCCGCCGCGGATGCCCTCGTCGGCGGTAATGACGACGTTCGATTTGCAGTCCTCGATGCGGCCGGCGAGCGAGTCGGGAGAGAAGCCGCCGAACACCACCGAATGGATCGCGCCGATGCGGGCGCAGGCGAGCATGGCATAGACCGCCTCCGGGATCATCGGCAGATAGATGGTGACGCGGTCGCCCTTCTCGACGTTGCGGTTGCGCAGGATGTTGGCGAACTTGCAGACCTCGTCGTGCAGCTCCTGATAGCTGATGTGCTTCGACTGGCTGGGATCGTCGCCCTCCCAGATGATCGCGGTCTGCGCCGCGCGCGCGGGCAGATGGCGGTCGATGCAGTTGTATGCGGCGTTGAGCACGCCGTCCTCGAACCACTTGATGGAAACCGGACCGGGCCCGAACGACGCGTTCTTGATCTTGCTCGGCGCTTTGTACCAATGGATGCGCTTGGCCTGCTCGGCCCAGAAGACGTTCGGGTCCTTGAGCGAGCGCGCGTACATCTCACGGTACTTCGCCTCGTCGATATAGGCGCGCTTCTTCCATTCCGGCGGGACGTCGTAGATCTTGTCCGACATTTCCTTTGCCTCCAGCCTCGCGCGCCGCGCCCGGCCGGGACGGCGTGCATGGGTCGTTCCCCTTGTTCGTTTCGGTATGTGCTGCTTGTCTCGTTGCGTGCCTTCGCTCCGCGCCATTATGCGACGGTCGCCGCACGAGCGACAAGTCGCCGGATGTTCGACTTTAGGCCGCAAGGGGCGCTATGGGGTTTAATGGCGCCGCCTGAGTGGAGCGCTGCCGTCGCGTCGTTTTGTCAATGGCCGTGCTGCAGGCTCGGTCGGCCGAGACCGTGGCGCCGTCATTGCCGACCCCATCGATCTGTCCGCTCGCTACCGCTTCGGCTGGAAGGACTGGTTGGGGAAGGCGGCGGCGCTGTCCGGCGCCTGGATGACGATAAAGGGATGATCGGTGGTGGCGTGGCAAGCGTTGCAGCCCGCGGTCAGGCGCGCGTAGCCCTCGTTGAACTGTCCCCGCTCCTGCGCCTTGATCGCGAAATCGATGAGCGCGAGCGGCTGGCTCACGGCGGCGTCGAACAGGTCGGGCACCGGCAGGCCCTTCCAGCGCGGCACCGCGCGCGCCGCCACCAGGAAGCCCTGCCGGAGCTCCTTGAGCGCGTAGCCGGCGAGCGGCCAGTTCTCCGCCTGTCCGGCCAGCCCGAGCTTGGCGTGGCGCGGCTGGATCAGCATGCTCATCAGCGCCGCCAGCTGCGGATTGAACGGGGCCGGCTCGGCATCGGCGTCGCCCATGGGATTCTGGGCGGCGCCGCGGGTGGTGGGCGCCGCGCTCATGGCGAGCGCCGAAAGACCGGCGAGCAGGACCGCCGCGACGATGCGTCCGCGCATGCTCATTCTCCTCGTGCCGGGGATCGACGATCCCCGTCCGCATGGTCCCGGAAAGTTGCAGCCGCTGCGGCCAAGATCATGCGACCTTTCCAAATGCCGGGAGCGAAATCGCGCTTCGACGTGAAGCGATTTCGCTCTACATCCCCATCGCGCCGACGATGGCGCCGATCAGCAGCAGCACCAGCAGCCAGTGGCCGCCGTCGATCAGCAGGAGGCGCCAGTCGCGCCGGGCGAAGCTGTTGTTGACGAGCATGGTGGGGAGCACGAAACCCACCCAGCAGAATGCAGCCGAGATCACACCGCCGCGCAACGTGAGCGCGCCGATATGGCCGAGCAACCCGGCCATCACCCAGGCCATGACCAGCTCGGCGACGAAGGCGTAGACGAACGGCAGGAACGCGCCCGGCCGGCGCTTCGCCGCCTCCATTTGCTCGGCAGCAATGCCGAGCGCCGCCATCCAGGTCCTGCCGAGCGCGATGTACCAGCCGGCGCCGGCGAGCCAGGCCACCGCGGCGGCGATCACGATCGCGAGATAATTCGTCCCGGTGAACGTCATCGTCCTCGCCCCGACGTTTGGCGGCAGCCTACCTCCGGCCGCGCGGTCGGGGGAAGGGGAGGCGCCGGCGCGCGCCGCGGCCAAGGAACCAATCCGCGCCGCCCGGCATTGCTGTCCTGCCTTTCGAATCGGCAGGTGGCGTGAATGCAGGTGGCGCGAAAGCGGGTGTCACGGGTGCAGATGTCGTGGTGCAGGTGTCGTGAGTGATGCGACCGCAAGTGACGTCGGAAGCCGACGCATCGAGATGAGCCGGCGCGGCGGCGGCGGCACCGTCGCCATGGCGCGGCGCCTGGGCC
>JBAUOM010000831.1:0-3887 GCA_049579765.1 Xanthobacteraceae bacterium | reverse complement strand
CTCGCTGCTCAAGCTCACGCTGCCGGCGATGCCCGCTGCAGTCACGCCATTGGTGTACGCCATTCCGGTGCAGCTCATCGCCTATCATACCGCCGCCGTGATGGGTAAAGACGTCGACCAGCCGCGCAGCCTCGCCAAATCGGTCACGGTGGAGTAATCCGGGCGCGACTGGGGGCTAAAGCGCCGCGGCGCCGGCGGCGAGCGTTGCGAAGTCCGCAAAGCCTCGCGGCACCTTCCGATGCACACCTCGGAAGTTAAGAGACGCTTGCAACCGTATGAGTACAATGCGGTTTTCGGATTTGAAATTCTTGAACGAGCGTGCCGCTGCAATGCTAGGAACTTCAAATCCACGCACTAGGTATTGTCCGCCAGCCGGGCTTGTAACCGAAGAAGACCGATGAACGAGTTGGACCGCGATCCGAGAACCGGGCCGGGCGCGCCGGCGGCTTCCACGCCGACCGAGCCCGCCAAGCCGATGCCTTTCCACCGCGGCCTCGCCGGCCGTCTGCGGACCTATTTCCTGACCGGGCTGGTCCTGGTCGGCCCCGCCTATATCACCATCAGCCTCACGTGGTGGTTCATCAACTGGGTCGACGACCTGGTGCGCCCGTTCATTCCGATCGCCTACCAGCCCACGACCTATTTCCCGGTGAAAATTCCCGGCACCGGCCTCGTCATCGCGCTCGCCACGCTGACGCTGCTGGGTTTCCTGACCGCCAATTTCATCGGCCGCAAGCTGGTCGAGATCGGCGAGAACATTCTCAACCGCATGCCGGTGGTGCGGCCGATCTACAAGAGCCTGAAGCAGATTTTCGAGACGTTCTTTGCAAAGGGCGGCTCGAGCTTCCGCCGCGTCGGCCTGGTCGAGTTTCCCTCGCCCGGGATGTGGTCGCTGGTCTTCCTCTCCAACCCCGCCAGCGCGGACATCGCCGCGCGGCTGCCGGACACCGAACACGTCGCCGCGTTCATGCCCTGCACGCCCAACCCGACCACCGGATTCTTCTTCTACGTGCCGCGCCGCGACGTCGTCGATCTCGATATCACCGTCGAAGCGGCGATGACGCTGTTGATGTCGGCCGGCATGGTGCAGCCCGGCGGCGGCGACCAGCAGAAGAAGCTCGCCGCCTTGGCCGAGACCGCGCGCGTCGCGCAGACGGCGCAAGCGAGCCGCACCACCGCGCCGGCGGATTGATCGGCCGCAATGCGGTTGCTCATCCCGCGCGCAACAGCCTGATCGCTTCGTCGCGCTCGAACAGATAGAGCAGATGGCGCAGAGCCTGCCCGCGCGCGGAAGCGAGCGTCGGATCGCGCGCGAGTACGAGCGCAGCCTCGTCGCGGGCAGCGCCGATGAGCTTGCCGTGGGTCTCTATGCGCGCGATGCGGAATCCCGGCATCCCGGATTGCCGGGTGCCCAGGACGTCGCCTTCCCCGCGCAGCTTGAGGTCCTCCTCGGCGATGCGAAAACCGTCCTCGGTGTCGCGCATCGTGCCGAGCCGCGCCTTGGCGGTCTCGCCCAGCGGACGTTTGTAGAGCAGCAGGCAGGTTGAATGCTCACTGCCGCGCCCGATGCGGCCGCGCAACTGATGCAACTGCGCAAGCCCGAAGCGCTCGGCGTGCTCGATGACCATGATCGTCGCGTCCGGCACATCGACGCCGACTTCGATCACGGTCGTGGCGACCAGGAGGCGGGTCTCGCCCGCGGCGAAGCGCTCCATGGCGCGGTCCTTGGCTGCCCCCTTCATGCGGCCGTGCACCAGATCGACCGTGGCTCCGAAGCGCTCTTCGAGCGCGGCGAAGCGCGTTTCCGCGGCAGCAAGGTCGGTATTTTCGGTGACCTCGACCAGCGGGCATACCCAGTAGACGCGCCGGCCCTCGGCCAAGGCGCGGCCGACCGCGTCGACCACCTCCTCGAGCCTCTCGATCGGGACGGTTCTGGTGTCGATGGGCTGCCGACCGGCGGGCTTTTCGCGCAGCTCCGAGACATCCATGTCGCCGAAATAGGTGAGCACCAGCGTCCGTGGGATCGGCGTCGCGGTCATCACCAGCACGTCGACCGCCTCGCCTTTCTTGGCGAGCTCGAGGCGCTGGTGCACGCCGAAACGATGCTGCTCGTCGACCACTGCCAGCGCGAGGTCGCGAAACGCGACCGTCTCCTGAAACAGGGCATGGGTGCCGACGAGCACATGGATGTCGCCGAAAGCGAGCCGTTTCAGGATATCGTCGCGCTCGCGTCCGCGCTCGCGCCCGGTGAGCAAGGCGACGCTGATGCCGGCCGTGGCGGCGAGCGGGGAAATGGTGTTGAAATGCTGCCGCGCCAGGATTTCGGTCGGCGCCATCAGCGCGGCCTGCCGGCCGCCCTCGATCACGGTCGCGGCCGCCAGCAGCGCCACGACCGTCTTGCCCGATCCCACGTCGCCCTGCAGCAGCCGCAACATACGCTCCGGCTTGGCGAGGTCGGCCACGATCTCGGCCACGGCGCGCCCCTGCGACGGCGTGAGCGAGTAGGGCAGGGCCTCGATCAGCATTTTCCTGATCTGCCCGGTGCCGGGCGTCGCACGGCCGGCGGGGCGCCGCAGGTGCGCACGCACCAGCGCGAGCGCCAACTGCCCCGCCAGGAATTCGTCATAGGCAAGCCGCGACCACGCCGGCCCCTCCGGCAGCAGGTCGCCGGGTTGGGCCGGCTGGTGCAGGAGGCGAAGCGCCTCGGCGAAAGGCGGAAAGCGCTCGCGCGCGACCCAGCTCGGGTCCTGCCATTCCGGCAATTGCGGCACTCGCGCGAGCGCAGCCTCCATCGCGCGGTGCAGTTGATTGAGGCTCAGCCCCTCGGTCAGCGGGTAGACCGGCTCGATCAGGGGCAGCTTGCCGAGATCGGCCTCAGCCACGACACGGTCGGGATGCACCATCTGCAGCATGTGGTCGTAGAGCGTGATCGTACCCGATACGTAGCGGCGCTCGCCGACCGGCAGCAGCTTCTGCAGGTAGTCCTTGCGCGCGTTGAAATACGTCAGAACGAGATCGCCGGTGTCGTCGCTGGCATAGATCTGGTAGGGCGCGCGCGGCCGGTGCGGCGGTGACGGCCGATGGCGGTCGACGGTGACCGCAACCGTGACCACGGTATCGGGAGTGACCTCTCGCAGCTTCGGGCGTGCCCGGCGGTCGATCGTGCCCGTGGGCAGGTGAAACAGGAGGTCGACGACCCGAGCGACGTCTTCGCGCCCGAGCAGCCGGCGATAGAGCTTCTCCAGCCGCGAACCGACACCGGACAGCGTCGTGACGGCAGCGAACAGCGGATTGAGCAGGCTCGGCCGCATCGGACATCCCGGCTTTCGCCGTCGATGCTCGCGCGGCTCGCCCGTATAGGCAATGCGGTCGCCGGCTGCGATAACGCGCCGCCACCCGTTCCGGCCAAAAGCGCCTGGCGGCCGCTGACATTGGTCCGTGGCAGCGTTATATGACACTGCCCGGCCCGTCCGGGCTTTCTGCGTTGGACTGACGGCGAGGAACCGATGAGCGGCACGACCCGTTCGAGCGACGGATTGGATCAACGCCGGCGTAAGCTCCTGTTCCGCTCCTGGCACCGTGGCATGCGCGAGATGGATTTGATCATGGGCCGCTTCGCCGACGCCACGCTCGAGCACTTGGCCGAGGATGAAATCGCCGAATTCGAGCAGTTGATCGAGGCGCCCGACCCTGAATTGCTGGCCTGGATCACGGGCCAAGCCGAGGTGCCTCCCGATTACGACACTGCGCTGTTCCGCCGGCTGCGCGACTTCAATCATCGCCGCGAGCGCACGACATGAGCGAGGCCCGCAATCCCGCCGGGCTTCTGGCGCCTGGCCGTCCGCTGACGCTGGCGGGAGTGGCCGACGGCGCTGAAGGTCTCGTGC
>JBAUOM010000830.1:0-10985 GCA_049579765.1 Xanthobacteraceae bacterium | reverse complement strand
GCTCGATGCCGCGCGCGAGCGCGCGCCCGGCGGCGAGCTCGCATTCATGCAGGGACACTGGGCGCAATGTCCGGCCGCCGCATTCGTTCCCGCCCTCCTGCGCGCGGTGTGGGAACGCGCCAGCGCCGAAGCAGCGAGCGAGCCCGCGCGCGAGGCTGCGTCATGAGCGAAGACGTCATCTTCACCCCGCTCCGGTTCCGCAACCTGACGGTCAAGAACCGCATCTTCCGGTCGAACATCTCGGGCAAGTTCGACAACGAGGACGGCTCGCTGACGCAGACCCGCATCAACTGGGAATGCAAGTTCGCCGCCGGCGGCGTCGGCGCCGTCATCTCCTCCTACGTGCCGGTGCTGATGGAAGGGCGCATCATCGCCGGCTACGCCACCATCCACCGCGACGATTTCATTCCGTTGTGGGAGCGACTCGGCGCGGCGGTGCACCGCTTCGATTGCAAATACATCATGCAGCTCAGCCATTCCGGCCGGCAGATGGACATCCCGGGCGTGCACAACTCGCACCGTCCGGCGTTGAGCTCCACCAGCCGCAAGGAATCGCTGCACGGATTCCTCTGCCGCGCCGCCGGTAAGGCCGAGATCGATCACCTCGTGGAGGCATTTGCCGCCGGCGCCTGGCGTGCGCGCGAAGCCGGCCTCGACGGCGTCGAGCTGCACGCTGCCAACGGCTACCTGTTCACGCAGTTCCTCTCCTCCGGCATCAACGATCGCAGCGACGAATACGGCGGATCGTTGCAGAACCGCGCTCGCTTCCTGCTCGAGGTGATCCGTGCCATTCGCGCCCGGGTCGGGCGCGGTTTTCACCTGCAGGTCAAGCTCAGCGCCGTTGATCGCAACAACGTCATTCCCTGGGAGAAGAAGGGCAACGTGCTCGCCGACACCGTCGAGGTCGCGAAATGGTGCGAGAGCGAAGGGGCCGACGCGATCCACGTGTCGACCGGCTCGCTGTTTCCCCACCCGCTCAATCCGCCCGGGGATTTCTCGTTCGAGACCATCGCCACCACCTACGACGCCATGATCTCCTCCGGCGTGGACACGTTCCGCAATTTCCTGCTGTTCCGCTACCGGCTGCTGCGGCCGATCTTCCGCTGGATCTGGTTCCGCATGAAGAAGGGCTTGCCGATCGAAGGCGTCAGCCTGGACGAGGCGCGCGCCGTCAAGGCCGCCGTATCGGTGCCCGTGCTCAATACCGGCGGCTATCAGACCGCGTCCTTCATCCGCGCCGGGATCGCATCGGGCGCGTTCGACGGCGTCGCCATCGCGCGCTCGCTGGTCGCCAACAATGACCTGGTCGAGCAGTGGTCACGGGGCCGCGACCAGCCGGAGCGGCCGTGCACCTATTGCAACAAGTGCCTGCTCAACGCGCCGAAGAACCCGATGGGCTGCTACGAGCTCGCCCGCTTCCCCAGCCGCCAGGCGATGATCGACGAATTGATGACGATCTACGCCACGCGGCCGACGCTGAACCTGCCGCCGGTCGCCGCGGCGCCGGCCGCGTAGGAGGTCCGCCGTGGCCCCCGAACCGCCCGTGACCTATGTCGAAACCGAGTTGCACCGGCGCCGGCGCCTGCTCTTGGCGGCGCTGATCGTGCTCGTGCTGCTGCTGCTCATCGGCCTCGTCGCCGTCGCGATCGGCCTCGTCGCTGCCAAGCGCCTCACGCGCAACAGCACCGAAAGCTATCCCGACATCGTCGCCCATTTCGAGCGCGGCTCGATCGGCGCCGACGAAGGCAGCGGCATGCCCTATTGGGTCTGGCAGGCGCTGCCGCGGCTGTTCCCCGAGGCGTTCGGCGGCCGCCTCGACTACAGCGCCTTCGGCTTTCTCTACCGCACCGACGGCCAAGGCCGCCGGGAGGATCTGCCCATCGGCATTTCCAAGCGGGACTACCAGGGGGTCGATCTCGTCTGGTTCAACTGCGCCGTCTGCCATACCGGGACCTACCGTACCTCCGAAGGCGCCGCGCGCGTCATGGTCGCGGGCATGCCGTCCAACAATCTCGACCTCTACCGCTTCATCCGGTTCGTGCTCGACGCCGGCGCCGACGAGCGCCTCGCGCCGGACACGCTGATTCCGGCGATGCAGGCGGCGGGCGCAAATCTCGGCCTCATCGAGCGGCAGGTGTGGAAATTCTACGTCATCCCGCGCGTGCGCGAGGGCTTCATCCAGCGGCGCTCGCGGCTGGCGCCGTTCCTGGCCGAGCAGGCGGCGTGGGGACCGGGTCGGGTCGACACCTTCAACCCCTACAAGCTCGTGCAGATGCGCATGCCGCTCGGCACCATCGCACCGGCGGAGCGCCACGGCGCCAGCGATTTCCCGTCGATCTTCTACCAGAAGCCGCGCGAGGGCATGCAGCTGCACTGGGACGGCAACAATTCCTCGCTGGCGGAACGCAACCTCTCCGCCGCGCTCGGCGCCGGCGTGACGCCTGACACCGTCGACCATGCCGCCATCGAACGGGTCGCGGCGTGGCTCGGCGATCTTCGCCCGCCCGTGAGCCCGCATCAGGTCGATGCCGTGGCGGCGACGCGCGGCCGCGCGCTCTACATGAATGCCTGCGCGGCCTGCCACGGCTACCAGGACCGCGACCGCTACGTGTTCGAGGGCGCCAACCTGGGCAAGGTCGACCCGAACGGCAAGCTCGGGACCGATCCGGGGCGGCTCGATTCCTATACCGAGGCGTTCCGCCAACGCCAGCTCGCCGAGCTGTTCGCCGGCACGCCCTATCAGTTCAAGCACTTCGTCAAGACCGACGGCTACGCCAATATGCCGCTCGACGGGCTCTGGCTGCGCGGGCCCTATCTGCACAACGGCTCGGTGCCGACGCTGCGCGACCTGCTGGCGCCGCCGGCGCAGCGTCCGGCCGCCTTCGTGCGCGGCATCGACGTGATCGACGGCAGGAACGGCGGCTTCGTGTCTCCGCCCTGCGCGCCCGGCCAGCCGCTGGCACAGGGCTTTTGCTACGACACGAGGCTGCCCGGCAGCGGCAACGGCGGCCACCTCTATGGCACGGCGCTGTCGGCGCCGGAAAAAAACGACCTCATCGCCTACTTGCTGACTTTCTAGGACCATTCGATGGCGACGGCGACGACGACGCACTCAAGTGAGCCAAGCGCGCTCCGCTGGTACCGCCGGCTGGTGTGGGCCGGGATCGCCGCCAATATTGTCGTGGGCATCGTATCCATCGCCTTTACCGCGCAGGTGCTCGCGCTCGCCAGGGTGGATCCGGCGACGCCGCTGGTCTGGCCGCGTCTTTCCGCGATGCTGGTGATGCTTCTCGCCGGGTTCTACATTCCTGCCGCGATCGATCCTTGCGCCCACCGTTTTGCTGCGGTCTTCGCGGTGGTTTGCCGGTTTGCGGGCACCATCTTCATGGCCGTGGTCGGCGGGCACTACATCATTTTCGGACTGTTCGATTTCATCTTCGGCGCACCGCAAGCGATCTGCCTCTATCTTGCCTGGGAGCGGATGCGGGCGGCGGCGGAGGGACGCGCCCCGCGCGGGCGGATCGTCGCGGTGCTGGCCGGCCTTCTCGCGCTCGCCGTCTTCGCTGGGGGCGCATTTCAGTGGCTGATGGCGCCGATCCTGCCGGCGTTCGCGTCCGACGAGGAGTATTTCAAATACGGGTCGATCGGAAATGACGGCGCGAGCGGCATTCCCTATCCGATCTGGGTCGCGATGCCTGAGGTCTGCGCCCAGCATCTGCCGCGCCCGCAGGGCTATGCCGCATTCGGCTTGCTCCATGAACGAGGACGCAATCCGGCCCTCGATCCGCCCGTGGGCTTCTCGCGGGCGAGGGTCGGGGTCGACCGAATGTCGATCAATTGCGCGGTCTGCCACACCGTGCGTGCGCGCCTTGCTCCGGATGCCGAGCCGCAACTCTATTTCGGCGGCGCCGCCAATACCGTCGACATTCAGGGGTATCAGCGTTTTCTTTCGCGCTGCGCGGCGGACGATCGCTTCACTGCCGATCACCTGATTCCGGCGATGGCGGCCAAGGTCGAGCTGTCCTGGCTCGATCGACTGATGTATCGCTTCGTCCTCATTCCCTACGTGCGCAAGCGGCTGTTGGAGCAAGGCGAGGCTTTCGCGTGGGCGAATCGCCGCCCGGCCTGGGGACCGGGGCGGATCGATCCGTTCAATCCGGTCAAATTCGGCATGCTGCGCCTCGCTGACGATGGGACCATCGGCAATAGCGACATGCAGGCGGTATGGAATCTGAACGCCCGGGAGCGAATCCGCTCGCCCGCGCCGCTGCACTGGGACGGCCTGAACAATTCCGTGCGAGAGGTCGTGATCAGTTCGGCACTTGGCGACGGCGCGGTCGCCAAGGAGTTCAACTTCCCCGCCATGGAGCGGATCGAGCGCTATCTGCGTGCACTGCCTCCGCCGCCATCGCCGCACCGCCCCGATGCCGCCGCCGTGGAGCGCGGCAAGGTCGTGTTCGCCGCCAGCTGTGCCGAATGCCATGCCCCCGACGGCAAGCGCACGCTCACCGAGATTGCGGTTGCCGAGGTCGGCACCGACATCAACCGGTCCAATATGTGGACCGAGGCTGCGCGCGACACTTACAATAATTACCGCGAAGGCCGCGACTGGGGGTTCAAATCTTTCCGCAAGATCGCAGGTTATGTCGCGGAGCCGCTCGAGGGGATGTGGCTCAACGGCCCCTATCTCCACAACGGTTCGGTCCCGACCTTGCGCGATCTTCTGGAGCCGCCGGCGAGGCGGCCGGTGACCTTCGTGCGCGGCCTCGACGTGCTGGACGCGAACAATGGCGGATTCGTCGCCCCGTCCTGCGATCCGCGTCAGATCCCGGCGGAAGGCTTCTGCTTCGATACGCGCCTTGTCGGCAACGGCAACGGCGGCCACGACTATGGTACGGCGCTGCCGGCCGCCGAGAAAAACGACCTTGTGGCCTATCTCCTGACTTTCTGACCCGCTGGAGAATGTCATGACGGATGCTCTATCGATCGGCTGGACGCGGGCGCAGGCGGCAACGCAGCACACCGTTTACCGCAGACTGCTCGGCTTCACCCTCGTCGTGGAGACGGCGGTCAGCCTGATCGCCCTCGCCGTTCCGGGCTGGTTGGCGCGGGCTGCCGACCTGCCCGGCACTCCGTCGGTCGGCTGGGTGCGGCTGTGGGCGATCATGCTGCTGGTCACGACGATCCTTTACCTGCCGGGCTGGATCCAACCGGTCTACGCGCGCTGGCCAAACGTTGTCGGCATTGTCGCGCGCTTCGTCCTGGCCGTGGCGTTTTTTTGGCTCGGCCGAGGATTGCTATGGTTTGGGCTCTATGAATTGGTGTTCGCGGTCCTGTTGGCCTGGACCTATAGCCGTTTGCTGTGCGCCGAACTCATGTCGCGGCCGTAATTCGGCTGGAACGGCGCGCGTCTTGCCGTAACGACCGCCGCGCTGCGGTTCCTTCGATCACCGCGGCGGCGCGCGCTCGCGCGGCGCGTGCCGAACGCCCGCTCAATGCTCCAAGAGCAGCGAGCCGAAGCCCTCGATCTTGTCGTCGATGCCGTTCTGGCGCAGCGACCACCAATAGATGCAGGTATTGATCGCGAGCACCGGCTTGTCGAGCCAGAACTCGGCGATGCCGGCGAGCCGCGCCATCACGAGATTGGTGCCGACCTGGATCACGGCGTCGACGTCGGGCCCGTCCACCTCGGTGATGGCGTCGCGCAGCTGGCGTTCCGCGACGTGCGCGATCAGCACGGGACTGGCGCATTTGAGCCCCTTGAGGCGCACCACCTCGAAACCGCAATCGCTGAAGAAGCGGCGAACCTGCTCGTCGCCGACCGGCATATAGGGCGTGATCACGCCGATGCGCTTCGCTCCATAGCGCTTGAGCGCAGCTTGCGCGGCATCCGAGCCCATCGAGACCTTGACGCCGGCGCGCGCCTCCACGCGCTCGCGCAGGCGCATGCTGCCGGCAAGCCCGTCCCAGAACGTCTCCGAGGACATGCCCATGATCAGGTAATCGGGCTCGCACGTCATCACCTCGTCGACCGCCTGCAACATCGCCTTGCGGATATTGTCCATGAGCCGGTTGAACTCGTCATCGTCGCGGATCGGATCGTTGGGGATGTAGATGCGGCCGAAGTGATTGGTGACGCCACGCGGCCGCATGGCGTCGAATTCCGGCTGCACCGAGGTGTTGGGGGAAGGCGCGATGACGGCAAATTTTTTGCGAAAGCCCAGCGAGTCGGCCATGGTTCGAGAGCTTGCCGCAGGTCGGCCGAGAAAGACAACGATTTGTCGCCACGCCGCGGCCGTGCGGGGCAAGCCTGTTCGCGGATGAGCCGGGACCTGACGATCCGGCCATCTCGGCATGGGGTGAGGGCGGCGGTTCGGCCTCGAGGCGATAACGATGAGGGGCGGAGAGCGGGTGTATCCGCGCGGCACTCCGGCGACCGGAGGCCGGACGCGGCCGATTGCCGCCATGTCCGTGGCCCGCCCGGCCCGTCGGCCCAAAAATTGCATTGAAAATTGCATAATAATGCCGCCGCCTTAGCATCAGAGCAGCGCATGTCGATCCTGGTCTCGCTTCACCACGTCACCCGCTACCAATACGACCGGCCGGTCTGGCTCGGGCCGCAGATCATCCGGCTGCGGCCGGCGCCGCATTGCCGCACCCGCGTTCCGAGCTATGCGCTCAAGGTGGCGCCGGCGCAGCACTTCGTGAACTGGCAGCAGGATCCGAACGGAAACTGGCTGGCGCGCTTCGTGTTTCCGGAGAAGACGCGCGAATTCAGCGTCACCGTCGACCTCACCGCCGAGATGGCGGTCGTCAATCCGTTCGATTTCTTCGTCGAGCCGTTCGCGGAGAACTTCCCGTTCGCCTATCCCACCGAGTTCGCGGAGGAGCTTGCGCCCTATCTCGCCGCCGACCCCGCCGGGCCGCGGCTGTCGGCGTTCCTCGCCTCGATCCCGCCCGACCGGAGAAACACCGTCGATTTCCTGGTCGAGCTCAATCAACGCCTGCAGCAGGAAATCCGCTACGTGATCCGCATGGAAGCGGGCGTGCAGATGCCGGAAGACACGCTCGCGGCGAAGGCGGGCTCATGCCGCGACAGTGCGTGGCTGCTCGTGCAGATCCTGCGGCACGTCGGCTTTGCGGCGCGGTTCGTCTCGGGCTATCTCATCCAATTACGTCCCGATGTGGCCGCCCTCGAGGGGCCCGCGGGCGCGACGCAGGACTTCACCGATCTGCACGCCTGGGCCGAGGTCTACGTGCCCGGCGCCGGCTGGATCGGGCTCGACGCCACCTCCGGGCTGTTGTGCGCGGAAGGCCATCTTCCGCTCGCGGCCACGCCGCATTTCCGCGCTGCCGCGCCGATCAGCGGGGTCGTCGAACCGTCGGAGGTCTCGTTCTTCTTCGACATGGCGGTCGCCCGCATCGCGGAAAAGCCGCGGGTGACCTATCCGTTCTCCGACGAGGCCTGGGCGGAGCTCGACGCGCTGGGGCAGAAGGTCGATCGCGATCTGGCGGAAAACGACGTCCGCCTGACCATGGGAGGCGAGCCCACCTTCGTTTCGATCGACGACTATCAGTCGGCGGAATGGAACACCGCCGCGCTCGGGCCGGCCAAGCGCGTACGCGCCGACGATCTGATCCGTCGCCTGCGCGAGCACTTCGCTCCGGGGGGGCTGCTGCACTACGGCCAGGGCAAATGGTATCCCGGCGAGCCGCTGCCGCGCTGGGCCTTCGCGCTCTACTGGCGACGCGACGGCAAGCCGATCTGGCGCAATGCCGCGCTGATCGCGGACGAAACCGGGGTTCATCGGCCGCTCGCGGACGACGCCTTGCGTTTCACGCAGTCGGTCGCTGCCCGCCTCGGTCTCGCTGCCGATTACGTGCAGCCCGCATTCGAGGACCCGGCCCAGCGCATGCTCGCCCAGGGCGAGCTGCCGGAGAATGTCGATCCTGAAGATCCCAAGATCGACGATCCGGCCGAGCGCGACCGCATCATGCGCACGTTCGAACGGCATCTGGGCGCGCCGGCCGGCTACGTGCTGCCGGTGCAGCGCTGGACCGCGCAGGCGGCGCCGGGCTGGGTCAGCGAGGTCTGGCAGACCCGGCGGCAGCGCCTGTTCCTGACGCCGGGGGACTCGTCGATCGGCTTTCGCCTGCCGCTCAGTTCCCTGCCGCATCTGCGGCCGGTCGATTATCCCCACCTCGTGCGGGCCGATCCCACGGCCGAGCACGGCGAATTGCCCGATCCCGAACTGCTCACCCAGGCCATTGCCCATCGCAGCGAAGGCGTCGCCGCCCGCGCCAAGGTGGTGGAATTCCGCCGCGCACAGGCGGCCCCCGCGCGCGCGGTCGCCTTCGCCTCCGCATCCGAGGTTCCCGTGCGCACCGCGCTCACCGTCGAGCCGCGTGACGGGCGCCTTTGCGTGTTCATGCCGCCGGTCGAACGGCTGGAGGACTATCTCGAGCTGCTCGCCGCCGTCGAAGCGGCTGCGGCCGAGCTCGGCATGCCGATCCATGTGGAAGGCTACGAGCCGCCGCCCGATCCACGCTTGAACGTGATCAAGGTGACGCCCGATCCCGGCGTGATCGAAGTCAACGTCCACCCTGCCGCGAATTGGCGCGAGGCCGTCGAGCTCACGAATGCGCTTTACGCGGAAACACGCCTCGCCCGGCTGGGCACCGAGAAGTTCATGATCGACGGCCGCCACACCGGAACCGGTGGCGGCAATCACATCGTGCTTGGCGGGCCGACAGCCGCGGACAGCCCGTTCCTGCGCCGCCCCGATCTGCTCAAGAGCCTCATTCTCTATTGGCAGCGTCATCCTTCGCTGTCCTACTTGTTCTCGGGCCTGTTCATCGGTCCGACCAGTCAGGCGCCGCGTGTCGACGAGGCGCGCCAGGACCAGCTCTACGAGCTCGAAATCGCGCTCGCGATGGTGCCGGCGATGGGCGAGGGCGAGCCGCCGCGGCCGTGGCTGGTCGATCGCCTGTTTCGCAATCTCCTTGTCGACGTCACCGGCAATACCCACCGGACCGAGCTCTGCATCGACAAGCTGTTCTCGCCCGACGGCCCGACCGGGCGGCTGGGCCTGGTCGAGTTCCGCTCGTTCGAGATGCCGCCGCACGCGCGCATGAGCCTGGCGCAACAATTGCTCCTGCGCGCCCTGATCTCCTCGTTCTGGCGCAAGCCGCAGCGCGGCGCGCTGGTGCGCTGGGGCACCGCCTTGCACGACCGGTTCATGCTGGAGCATTTCGTCTGGGAGGATTTTCTCGGCGTCTTGGACGATCTTCGCGGCGTCGGCTATCCGTTCGATCCGGAGTGGTTTCACGCACAGCGCGAGTTTCGTTTTCCGTTCTACGGCGCCGTCCAGCACGGCGGCGTCACGCTCGAATTGCGGCACGCATTGGAGCCTTGGCACGTTCTCGGCGAGGACGCGACGGCCGGCGTCACCGCGCGCTTCGTCGATTCCTCGGTCGAGCGGCTGCAGGCGAGGGTCACGGGCTTGAACCCCGCCCGCCACGCCGTCACCTGCAACGGTCGGCTCGTGCCGCTCGCCCCGACCGGGCGCCTCGGCGAATATGTCGCCGGCGTCAGGTTCAAGGCGTGGAAGCTGCCGTCGGCGCTGCATCCGACCATCGACGGGCACGCGCCGCTGACGTTCGATATTTTCGATCGCTGGAACCGGCGCTCGCTCGGCGGGTGCGTCTACCACGTCGCCCATCCCGGTGGACGCAACTATGAGACCTTTCCGGTCAACGCCTACGAAGCAGAGGCGCGGCGCCTGGCGCGTTTCCAGGACCACGGCTATACGCCGGGGTTTTTCGACTTGCCCGGGGAGGAACGCTCGCTTGAGTACCCGATGACGCTCGACCTCAGGCGTCCGACTCATGTCTGATAGCCGCATGGCCGGGCAACGCGACAGAGCCTTCCCACAAGATGATATCGGGGCTTTGTTGGCGGGCTATCGGCCGCTATCCGGCATTTTCGACGAGATGGTCGACCGCGAGGGCCGCGTGCGCCCCCATTGGCAGCCGCTCTTGGCCTTGCTCGCGGGACTGGGAGGAAGCGAGATCGGCCGGCGCTTCGCCGCCGCCGATCGCCATCTGCACGAGTCCGGCGTTTTCTATCGCGTCTACGAGGATGCGGCCGGCGCCGAGCGGCCTTGGCCGCTCAGCCACGTACCGCTGCTCATTGCCGCGTCGGATTGGCAGGTGCTCGAAGGCGCACTGATCCAGCGCGCGGAATTGCTCGAAGCGGTGCTGGCCGATGCCTATGGGCCGGCGCGGCTCGTGCGGGAGGGGAGGCTGCCGGCCGCGGCCATGGCCGGCAATCCGGAGTTCTTGCGGCCCCTAGTCGGCGTCACGCCGCGCGGCGGCGCGTATCTGCGGTTCTACGCCGTCGATGTCGGGCGCTCGCCGGCCGGCCATTGGTGGGTCCTGGGCGACCGCACCCAGGCGCCCTCCGGCGCCGGCTACGCGCTTGAGAACCGCCTCGCCTTGTCTCGTGCGATGCCCGATCTCTACCGCGAGCTCAAGGTGCAGCGCCTGGCGCCGTTCTTTCAGGCGGTACAGGCCTCCCTGTCCGCGCTCAACCGCCAGGAAGATTCCCGCATCTGCGTGCTCACGCCGGGGCCGTTGAACGAGACCTATTTCGAGCACGCCTATCTCGCCCGCTATCTCGGCTTCTTGCTGGTCGAGGGCGAGGACCTGGCCGTGCGCGACGACGGCGTGTTCATCCGAACGGTGTCCGGCCTCAAGCGGACCGAGGTGCTCGTCCGGCGGCTCGATTCGGATTTTGCCGATCCGCTCGAGCTCAACGCCCGCTCCCGCCTCGGCGTGCCCGGGCTGGTGCAGGCCGTGCGCGACGGCACGGTGGTGATCGCCAATGCGCTCGGTTCCGGCGTAGTCGAGGCACGGGCGATGCTGAGCTTTCTGCCGGCGCTGGCGCCGGCCGTGCTCGGCCGCGATCTCGCGCTGCCCAACGT
>JBAUOM010000829.1:0-4097 GCA_049579765.1 Xanthobacteraceae bacterium | reverse complement strand
CGGCATAGGAGGGATTGAGCACCGACATGCTCAGGACGAGCGCGAACAGAGCCCCGAGCGCGAGGGCCACGAGTCCCGCACGGGTTGGTTTCTTGAACGTCATGGGTCTAACTCCTGTCGCTAGACGTTTGAGTGCGGGACTTCAGAGAGCTGCGGTGTCGGTTTCGCCGGTGCGGATGCGCACGGCGGTGTCGAGCGAGAGGACGAAGATCTTTCCGTCTCCGATCTGACCGGTCTTGGCGGCAGAGGTGATGGTATCGATGGTCTTGTCGACCTGGTCTGATGCGACCGCGACTTCGATCTTGATCTTGGGCAGGAAGCTCACCGCGTATTCGGCGCCGCGATAAATCTCCGTGTGGCCCTTTTGGCGCCCGTATCCCTTGACCTCCGTCACGGTCATCCCGTGCACGCCGATCGCAGTGAGCGCGTCCCGGACCTCGTCGAGCTTGAAAGGCTTGATGATGGCCATGACGATTTTCATTGGGTTCAACCCCCGCTTGGGCCCCCTTCCTGCGGGTGCAGGTTGTGGGCAGTCTTGGTCGTGCCTTGCCGCGCGGGGAATAGGCCGAGCGCGGCAATGCGACTGTCACGAATCAAGCCCCGTGCCAGTTCGCGGCATTCGACGTAAGTGCGTGCAAACAAAGGACGTTTGCAGAATGTCCGGTGGCCCCCTGCGACCTCTTGTCAGGCGCCGCACAAGGACCGGTCAGATCTGCACAGTTTTTAATCACGCCATCGGGGCAGCGTGAATGCTCAGTTGCTGAGCATCAGGGAGCGCGTCGCGGGACGGTACGGCGCGACCATTCTGCTGGCGTCTGTGGCGCCGCAGCCGGCGCCGTTTATTGCAGCGCTTCGCCGTGTTGGGTGAGATCGAGACCCTCGATTTCGTGCTGCCGGCTCACGCGCAGCGGAAGCAGGAACCCGATGACCTTGAGCAGGACGAATGTCAGTGCTCCCGACCAGAGCAGGACCGCAAACACGCCATAGAGCTGGACCAGCACCTGTCGGGCATTGCCCTCCAGCAGTCCGGTCGAGCCCGGCGTGTCCGCGCCGGCAGTAAGCGCGCCTGCCGCGAACACGCCCGTGAGCACCGTGCCAGTGGCGCCGCCGACGCCATGCACCCCGAACACGTCGAGCGAATCGTCGTATCCGAGCCGCAGCTTGAGCCACGTGCAAGCCCAGAAGCAGACGGCGCCGGCGATGACGCCGATGACGATGCCTTGCCAAGGCAACACGAATCCAGACGCGGGCGTGATCGTGCCCAGGCCCGCCACGGCACCCGTGATCATGCCGAGCACCGAAGGCTTGCCGCGAATCCACCATTCCAGAAACATCCAGGTCAGTACGCCGGCCGCGGCGGCGAGATGCGTGGCCGTGATCGCAAAGGCTGCGCGCGAATTGGCGCCGAGCGCGGAGCCGCCGTTGAAGCCGAGCCAGCCGACCCAGAGGAGGCCGGTGCCGATCACCGCCAGCGACAGATCGTAGGGCGCGAAATTGTCGGTGCCGTAGCCGTGGCGCTTGCCGAGCACGCAAGCGGCCACCAGTCCGGCGACGCCTGCGTTGAGATGGACGACGGTGCCGCCGGCAAAATCGAGAATGCCCGCCCGGGCGAGAAAACCGCCGCCCCAAACCCAATGCGCGACCGGGACGTACACGATGATCAGCCAGCCTGCGGAAAACCACAGGAACGCCGAAAAACGCATGCGGTCGGCGACCGCGCCCGCAACCAGCGCGACCGTGATGATCGCGAAGGTCATCTGGTAGAACATGAACAGCACTTCCGGGATGGTCGGCGCAAACGCGCTCGTTGCTTGCATGCCGATGTCGTTCAGGAACACCTGCCCGAACGTTCCGAGCCAGGAGCCGTCGCCGACGAAGCTCAGGCTGTAACCGACCGCAAACCACAGCAGCGAACAGAGCGCGGCGCAGGCGAAGCTTTGCGCCATGGTGGAGAGCACGTTCTTCTTGCGCACCATGCCGCAATAGAACAACGCCAGGCCCGGAAGCGTCATCATCAGCACGAGCCCGGTGGCGGAGATCATCCAGGCGGTATCGGCGGCGTCGATCCTCGATCTTGCTTCCGGCACCAGGGCTTCCTGCGCAAAGGCTGGCGAGATCGCGAAGACAAGGCCCAACACGGCGGCGCTGCGAAAGGCAACGCGCCCACAGGCGGTCGTGAAATCCATGGTCTCCCCCTCGCTGGTCCGCGCTCACAACGCGTCGACGTCGGTCTCGCCGGTTCTGATGCGGACGGCCTGGTCGATCGTGGTGACGAAGATCTTGCCGTCGCCGATCTGCCCGGTCTTGGCCGAGGCGATGATGGCGTCGACGACCGCGCCGACCCGGTCGGACGGCACCGCCACCTCGATCCGGATCTTCGGCAGGAAATTCACCGCGTATTCGGCCCCGCGGTAGATCTCGGTGTGCCCCTTCTGACGGCCGTAGCCTTTCACCTCGCTGGCGGTCATGCCGGCGACGCCGACTGCCACAAGGGCATCGCGGACGTCCTCCAGCTTGAACGGCTTGATGATTGCGATGACGAGTTTCATGGATGGCCCCCGCTGCCTGTTGCGCACGATATCGGCATCGCGATGAAAAATTAAGCGGCTCGTTTGCCCTGGGGCGAGGCGACCCGTTTAAGCTGTGGGCAAATCAGGACAGCCATACTGTCCCATGATGGGGGGGCGGACCTGGCGAGCGGGGAGAAGCCGGCGGGCTGCCCGGGCGCCGTCACGTCCGCGGTTTGGCGGGCGTCGTCCGTTCGCCGTCGTCTGCCCGCCGCTCGCGCAGCAAGCCCTCCTGCGCGACCGAGGCGACCAAGGTCCCGTCGCGCGCGAAGATCAGGCCGCGGGAAAAGCCGCGCGAGCCTGAGAGATTGGGGCTGTCATGGGCGTAGAGCAGCCACTCGTCGGCCCGGAATGGGCGGTGGAACCATAGGGCATGGTCGAGGCTCGCTGCCATCAGGCTCTTCTCGAACACCGTGCGCCCGTGCGGGATCAAGGCCGAGTCGAGCAGCAGCATGTCGGACGCATAGGCGAGCACGCATTGATGGATGGCCGGCTCGTCGGGGAGCCGCGAGGTGGCACGGATCCAGACGTGGAAGCGGCCGTCCGCGATGCGCTTGCCGAGATAGCGGTCGAGCTCGACCGGCCGCCATTCGATCGGCCGCTCGCGCTCGTAGTAGCGCCGCACCGGGTCCGGCATCAGCGGCAGCACGCGCGCCTTGATCTCGGCTTCGTTCGGCAACTGTTCCGGCTGCGGCACCGCGGGCATCGCGGCCTGGTGGCTCATGCCGGGCTCGTCGCGGTGGAACGACACCGCCATGGTGAATATCGGCTGTCCGTGCTGGATGGCGACCACGCGCCGGGTGGTGAAGCTTCCGCCGTCGCGGATGCGGTCGACGTCGTAGATGATCGGCACCTTGGGGTCGCCCGCAAGCAGGAAATAGGCATGCAGCGAGTGCGGCGGGCGGCCGGCCACGTCCACGGTCCGGCAGGCCGCGACCAACGCCTGGCCGATCACCTGTCCGCCGAACACGCGTTGCCAGCCCACTTGCGGCGAGCGGCCGCGGAACAGGTTCACCTCGAGTGGCTCGAGGTCGAGGATGGCGAGCAGATCCTGGACGGCAGCGGACATTGCGAGGCGTCTCGGCGGGTGTCCCATCATCCTCCGCGGCGGCGGAGGATGACAATGCTATAGTGGCGGGAGGAGGCGGTCGTGGATTCCTCTTCTCGCGATGTGCCAAGTGTCGATGTGCCAAGTGTCGATGCGCTGATCGGCGGCGCGGGCTTCGCCGGTCTCGCGCTGGCGATCGCCTTGCGCCAGGGCTTGGGGTCTCCGTTCTCGGTCACCGTCGCCGATCCGGCGCTGGCGCACCCGGCCCGCGACCCGCGCGCATCTGCCATCGTGGCCGCGGCGCGGCGCCTGTTCGAGACGATCGGCGTGTGGCAGTCGGTCGCCGCGCAGCCCATCCTCGACATGGTCGTCACCGACAGCCGCCTCCAGGACAGGGTGCGGCCGACCTTCCTCACCTTCGACGGCGATGTCGAACCGGGCGAACCCTTCGCGCATATGATCGAGAACGGCGCGCTGCTGGC
>JBAUOM010000828.1:0-4274 GCA_049579765.1 Xanthobacteraceae bacterium | reverse complement strand
GTCCCGGAGAGCACCACATGGCGCTGATAGATGTTTCCGCTCAGGATATGCTCGGGGTCCTCCGGTGGCGTGGTGAGATCGGCAAGTTCGATAGCGGGCGAAATGCCGGCAATCGCGGCCGCGGCCGCCTCGTGGTCCGCGTCGGCGGGAACGTCGCGTCCGATATGAACGGCGATCTCCGGCTCGGCCACCGGCTTCGCCCAGCCGGCGAGCGATATGCTCGCGCCGGATCGCAGGCGTGCGCCACGGGTCAGAAATCCCACGAGCGGTCCGGCAATCCCGAGGCGCTCCAGCATTGCCGGCGCGCCGAAGCCCACCTTCCAGCCGAGCGGCGCGTCGCCGCCATCGAGGCGTCGGCGCCGCAACTCGAGCTGCGCGCGCATGCCGCGCACGACCCGCGCATCCTCCCAAAGTTTCATGGCGTCGCGTCCCGATGCTCGGGATCCACCTCGTAGCCGGAGGCTTCGATCGAGCCCGCGCCCATCCAGCCCCACACGAGCACGACATCCTCGCTCGAGGTGTTGTTGAAGCCGTGCCAGCAGGTGCGCGGCGAATAGACGACGTCGCCCTCACCCGAAGGTTCCTCGCCGCGGTCGGTGTAGATGTGGCCGCGGCCCTTGAGCACGATGAAGAACTCGTCGCAATTGTGATGGCGATGGCGCTCGTGCCTTGCCCCAGGATTGAGCACAGTCCAGCCGACCACATGGTCGGCGTTGGCGGATGCCTTGTCGATCAGGAATTGCACCTGCATGTCGACCCATCCGTCTTTGCGCTTGAGACCCATAACCTTCGGCACGCCGCGCATATTGGTGCGATACATCTTGGCCGGCTTCGTTGCCGCCGCTTTGCGGGCGGTCTTTCTCTTGGTCTTCCGAGCTCGCTTCACCATCGCTCTCCCGGGTCCGTGGCGTGTTGCACTTTCGCCACTTGGCTTCGTTTTGGCAAAAAATGGCCTGCGCTCCACCGGCCACCCGTGCCGCGCGTTGTACGGGTGTATCCCGTCTCGGCACAACCCGCTCCTGTAAATAACAGGAAAAATACAGGAGCCCCCCGTGGAGTGCACCCTTCGAGTGAGGACTGCACCCTTCCGCTGAGACACGAAACCGGCGCGCTCGCCTCCAGCGTGCCCGGCCGTCGCGCGCCGGTTGTCTTGCGCAAGGACGCAGCGAGGCGCACCCTCGGCCAGGACCGAGTGCGTTGCCGCCGACGCGAACAAGCCGCGAAGCCCGGATGGAGCGAAGCGCAATCCGGGATCGGTGCCACGCGGCACGACTGCCCCGCATCCGCCATACCGCCTCGAAGACGCGCGCAAACGCGCTTTAGGCTCCATGCGGGCTACGAGGGCACTCGCGTCCTTTCCTATTCACAATGTCAAACAGCTCAAGTTTCTTCGTTCCCGTGCGCGTTGCTGCGTCCGGGTTTCTCTTTCCTGGCCGCCGCCGAAGCGTCGGCGGAATCGTCTCCGCAGACGCCCCTCGATGCGCGCGGATGAGCGTTATGTAGCGCGCCTGCGTCCCGTAGTCAATGGTGTAGTTGACTAGTAGCAAAAAAATTGTGCAGCAATTTCACCGCCCCAAATCGTAGCCGGCATGGAGCGCAGCGGAATGCGGGGCAGTGGCGCCGCGCGGGCACGGATCCCGGATTGCGCTTCGCTCCATCCGGGCCACGGTGGCTACGATTGCCCCCCCAGGCGGCGATAGACCTCATGCGCGGTGACGAAGTCGCGGTGGTCGATTCCCAGCCCGCGGCAGGCATTCATCATTTCGTTGGCGGCCGCGGCCAGCGGCACCGGGCTGCCGAGCTTGCGGCCGAGCTCGAGCGCCAGCAGCATGTCCTTCTGCTGCAAGGTGACATCGGCGAGCGGAACCGCGGGCATCTTGCCCTCCAGGATGAAGGGCCCGCGATAGCCCAGCACCGGCGAGGCCGCGACGCTCTTGAGAATCGCGTCGACCGCGATTTCACGGGCGACGCCGCCCTTTTCCGCCAGCGCGACCGCCTCGCCGAAGGCGATGACCTCGACCATGAGCAATAGATTGACCGCGATCTTCATCTGCACCGCAAGACCGCTTTCGCCGATATAGGTCACCTTCGGCCCGATGGCGCGCAGCACCGGCTCGACCCGCTCGAACGCCGCCCTTTCGCCGGCGACCATCAGCGCTGCGTTGCCCTGCGCCAGCGTGACCGGGCTTCCGGAAATCGGCGCATCGAGCATCGCCAGGCCCCGCCCGGCGAAGTCGGCCGAGACGGCGCGGCTCGCCTCCGGCGCGATCGTGCTCATGTCGACGTAAATGCCGCCGGGCTTGAGTCCGGTGATGATGCCGTCGCTGCCGAGCGCTACTGCTCGCACCGCCGCCGCATCGGTCACGATCGAGAATACGACGTCCGCGTCCGCGGCCGCCGCGCGCGGCGTCGCCGCAAAACGCATGCCCGCCGCGATCAGGCGCTCAGCCTTCTCCGCGCTCCGGTTCCAGCCCGTGACCGCATGCCCGGCTTCCATGAGCCGCGGCACGATGCCACTGCCCATGGCGCCGAGCCCGACGAAACCGATGTCCATCATTCGCCTCGCAAGTGCAGACTCTGCGAGCCGGATGATGACCTCGAACGCGGCCGAAGGCCAGCGCATGTTCCGGCGCAGTGGACACCGGCTCGCCGTCAAGAACACCCGCGGCCCGACGATCTCCAGGCGGAGAACGGGGCGCGTGCGCCGCTCACTCGACGACGATCTTCACCTGGTCCCCGGGGTTCACGCGGTCGTCGGGGCCGAGGCCGTTGAGGGTACGGAAGCGCGCGATCTGATGGTCGGCAAGCGCCATGCGGCCCGCCAGGCGCTCCACCGTCTCACCGGGCTCGACGATCCAGATCTTGAGGTGCAGCGGTCTTGCCGCCTGGTTTTCCGCCAGCGTCATGCGACGGAAGGTGTTGACCGATTCGCGGAATGCACGATCGATCTCCGGCGTCGTGCGTTTGGCTGCGAAGATGAAGCGATAGACGTCGCTGCCGAATCGCACGACATAGAGCCGAAATGTCCACTGGTCGCCCTTGGCAGTGGCGGTCGCCGCCGGCAGGCCGTTGACGAGGACCTCCTCGACGCTCTTGGGATCGATGTTCTCGATCCAACCGGAATTCAGGTAATCCGGCAGCGTCTGCTCGGCAGGCACCCGTACGACGTCGAGCCGCAAAGCCTGGCCTCCGCCCTCCTTGACGCCGAGAACCGCCTGCGCGGTGTTGTCGAGAGAAAATCCCTCCGGTGCAAGGAAGGTGAAACCGAGCTTGGGGTGCAGAAAGCGCCGGCCACGCACAAAACCCTCGCTCGGATCGTCGCCGTAGACCAGGCCGTTGATCCCCGCGAGATAGGCTCCCTTGTCGCGCTCATTGCTGCCGGACGCGCTGAACTGGCCTGCGTTTTCCCGCGCATTCTTGATGCGCTCAGGAGTCGCCGGATGCGAGGAGAGGAAGTCGGGCGCGCGTGGGTCGAGGCGCGAGTGGCTGGAGCTCGGCTTGAGCTCGGCATTGCGCCCCATCGAAGTGAGGAAACGGGCGGCACCGAAAGGGTCGTAGCCGGCGCGCGCGGCAATGCCGATCCCCATGCCGTCCGCCTCGAATTCCTGCGCGCGCGAGAAGCTGGCGAGCGCGATCTTCGATTTCGCGAGCGCCAACGCGCCCGTTTCCGGATCGCTGAGGACATCCTGCACGACGCGGCTAACCAGTGCCACTTGGCGCGCTTGGTCCTCGCGGATCGCGGCATGGCGCGCAATCACATGCGACATTTCGTGGGCGAGCACCGAGGCGAGCTCGGAGCTGTCGTTGGCCAGCGCGATCAGGCCTCGGGTCACGTAGAGCTGCCCCGTCGGTAGCGCGAAGGCGTTGACCGCGGCTGAATTGAGGATGGTGACCCGATAATGCACATCCGGCCGTTCGGACGCTGCAACGAGCTTGGCGACGGTCTGGTTGAGCAGTGCTTCCAGCTTGGGGTCGTCGTAGGCGCCATTGTATGCGGCGAGGATGCGCTGATGCTCGCGCTGGTTCGGAACCGGCGCTTGTCGCTGCTGAGCCTGCCGCGGTGCCTCGGGCAGCGACCCCGGCGGGGCGCCGACCGAAAGCAGCGACGAGCTGCAACCCGCGAGCGCGAGGCCGAGCGCGACGATGAGGAGCGGCCCGCAGCCCGGATGGCGTCTCGCCGACATCCGCGGCCCTGCCGCGTTCCGCCCTGGCGTGTCCTCAAAGGCGCTTGACGCTGGTCGTTGCGGGGCGTGGGCGCGCATGCACGCGCCCAA
>JBAUOM010000827.1:0-12542 GCA_049579765.1 Xanthobacteraceae bacterium | reverse complement strand
TCGGAGTGCCGACCGATTTATCCGCGACGGCAAGGTCGCGGACGCGCGAGCCATCTTGGTTCGCGTCGACCGTCCTGGTTCGCACGTCGAGCTCCCCACCCTTCGTGGCAGCGTGACCGCCGCGCCTGTCCGCGCGACAAAGGCAAAATTCGAGCGCCCCCCATCTGCAACTTTGACTCGGAATGCAGCGTAAGCGCCGACCGCTCGCTCGCCAATGACAATGCAACGCCGCGCTCGAATCAGCGGACGCATTTCTCCGCCGCGTTGCCCATTTGCCACATCGCGGACGTCGGCGCGACGGCGAGTGCCTGCCGATTAAGCCGCGTGCCCGGAATCGGTGCGGCGCGTAGTTTGTAGCCCGGATGACGCGAAGCGAAATCCGGGGTTTGTGCCGCGTGGCGAGACCGCCCCGCATTGCGCGGAGCCTGTCATCGGGTCGCGCCGGTCGCATTGGCGCTGCTGGCCGGACCGATGGCAGTCGTGGCATCGCCATTGGCCGAGCTGCCCTGACCGAACGCGCGCTCCATCCGGGCTTGTCCCGGCATTGAAATCGACATCATATGATGATAATTTGATGCCTGATGGAGGCTGCGGATATGCGCACAACCCTGGCGCTCGATGACGAATTGCTGGCGAAGGCCCAGGCCTTCACCGGCGTGAAGGAGAAATCCGCCCTGGTCCGGGAGGCCCTGAAGGCGTTGATCGAGCGCGAGAGCGCGCGGCGGTTGGCGCGCCTGGGCGGCAGCGAGCCCGATCTCACCCCGCCGCCGCGCCGGCGACCGGCGTCGAGGTGATCCTGGTCGATACCTCGGTGTGGGTCGATCACCTGCGTGTTGGCGACAACATGCTGGCCGAGCTGCTCGAGACTGGGCGGGTCCTGGCACATCCGTTCGTAATCGGTGAGCTGGCCCTGGGCCATTTGCGCCAACGCGATTTTATTCTGACAGCCTTGCAGGACCTGCCCCGAGCCAGCGTCGCCACGGATCAGGAAGTGTTGCACTTCATTCACCGGCACACGCTGTTCGGTTCGGGAATCGGCTACGTGGACGCGCACCTTGTCGCGGCCGCGCGGCTGACGGCGGCTGCCACGTTGTGGACGCGCGATCAGCGCCTGCTCGGAGTCGCCGAACGATTGGGCTTGGCCGCAACCCGGTTGCGGTAGGTGCTACAACTATAGCGCGGCGGCGAGACGCTTGGCCTGATCGGCGAGCACCTCCGGCGCCTCCTTCACGCTCGCCGGCGGCTTGAGCGCGACGCCCTCCTGGCGCGGAATGACGTGGACGTGCAGGTGGAACACCACCTGGCCGCCGGCGCCTTCGTTGAACTGCTGGATGGTGACGCCGTCGGCGCCGAACACCTGCATCCCGGCCTTGGCGATCTTCTGCGTGACCTTGATGACGTGGGCGAGGTCTTCGGGCGCGACGTCGAGGATGTTGCGCGCGGGCGCCTTCGGCAGCACCAGCGCGTGGCCCGCCGCGCGCGGCATGATGTCGAGGAAGGCGAACGCCTTGTCGTCCTCGTAGACCTTGTAGCACGGCAATTCGCCGCGCAGGATCTTGGCGAAGATATTGTTGGGATCGTAGGCGGGCATCATGTTTCTCCCGTCGAGGCCCCGCTACCGTAGCCCGCTGGAGCGGAGCGGAATGCGGGGCAGTCTGGCTGCGCGGTGAGATCCCGGATTACGCTACGCTCCATCCGGCTACGCTTTGGTTACACCTTTCGGAACGGCGCAGCTTCCGCGAGCTCTTCCTCGGCCGCCGCAACATAGGCCCGCTCGCGCCGGAGAAAATCCTCGATCGCGCGCCGCAGCCCGGCATCGACGATGTAATGCGCGGAGTAGGTGGTGGTGGGCACGTAGCCGCGTGAAATCTTGTGCTCGCCCTGCGCGCCGGCCTCGACGCGGACGAGCTTGTGCGCGATGGCGTATTGGATCGCCTGGTAATAGCACAGCTCGAAATGCAGGAACGGGTGGTGCTCGATCGCGCCCCAGTGGCGGCCGAACAACGTGTCGGAGCCGATGAAATTGATCGCCCCGGCGATGAAACGGCCGTTGCGCTTTGCCATCACCAGGAGGATGCGGTCGGCCATCTTCTCCCCGACGAGCGAGTAGAATTGCCGGGTGAGATAGGGGCGGCCCCATTTGCGCGAGCCGGTCTCCATGTAGAAGTCGAAGAACGCATCCCATACGCTCTCGGTGAGATCCGCCCCTGTGAGCCAGTGCACGCTGATGCCCGCCGCGAGCGCGTCCGCGCGTTCGCGCCGGATGGTCTTGCGCTTGCGCGAGGCGAGCGCTCCGAGGAATGCATCGAAGCTGTCGTAGCCGGCATTCTCCCAATGGAACTGCTGGTGCGTGCGCTTGAGGAAGCCGCGGCTGCCCAGGACGTCCCATTCCGCCTCGGTCGAAAAGTTGACGTGAACCGAGGAGGCATGCGAGCGGCGGCAGATGTCGACGAGCGCATCGGCGAGCGCCAGGCGCACCGCCTCGGCCTGCGGCCCCGGGCGCGCAAGCAGCCTGCGCCCGGTCGCTGGGGTGAACGGCACGGCGACCTGGAGCTTGGGATAGTAGCTCCCGCCGGCGCGCTCATAGGCTTCCGCCCAGCCGTGGTCGAAAACGTATTCGCCGCGGGAATGGGATTTCACGTAGCAGGGGACGGCGCCGACGAGGGCACCGGCGGCATCCTCGGCGAGCAGGTGCATGGGCTGCCAGCCGACCCGCGCCCGGACCGACTGCGAAAGCTCAAGCGAGGATAGAAAGTCATGAGAAATGAATGGGTTATAGTACGGTCTTGAAAAAGTATCTTGACTGCAGGATGGGCCGCGCTCGGCGCCGCCGGCGCCGTTGCCCTGCTCGAGGCTGGCCGGATTGGCGCACGCGTCCCAGGATGCGGCGGCTACGTCGCCGATACTATTCGCAACTCGCAGCCTGAGTTCGATCATGGGCGTCGGGCGGGTCTCGGTCAGGTCGCGCATGCAAGTTTACGGCCGAAACCCCTCGAAGATCATCTGGTCGGCGTAACGCTCGGACTTTTGCCGCTCCTGCGCGTTGCGCACGGTCCAGGCGAGCAAGGGCAGGGCGAAGGCCTTGCGCGCCATCATAGGCAATGCCGCAGGCAGATCCGTGACCGAATAGGCGATGAATTGCGGATGCGCGTGCAGCGCATGGCCGAATGCGGCGAGCGTGTTCTTGGCGGTAGCCATCGGCGACGGCGCTCCAGGCGGCCGACTTTCCGCTACCAGTCCCCGCGACAGACGCGGCGCGAGCGCGCGCAGCGCCGCCACCTGATCGGCATCGAACGACATCGTCGCCGCCTGTCCGCGGTAACCGGAAAGCACCTTGGCCACGCGCGCGGCGAGCCGCCGATCGCCGTCGAACCGGCTCTTCATTTCGATCAGCAGCGCGGTCCGGCCGCCCACGAACTCGCACAATTCGCCGAGCGTGATCATGCGGTCCGCGCTCGCCTTGAAGGAAACGCGCTTGAGCTCCGCCGCCGTCATGGCGTCGAGCCTGCCACCCCCGTCGGTCAGCCGGCCGAGCGCATCGTCGTGACAGACCATCGCCTCGCCATCGGCGCTGAGCTGCAAGTCGCATTCGATGCCGTAGCGGCCGGCGATCGCGGCGGCAAATGCCGAAGGCGTATTCTCGATGACGTTTCTTTGGGCGTCGTGCAGTCCTCGATGCGCCACTGGCCGCGCAATCAGCCAATCAAGGGCCGGCATCGCAAGCTGTCAGGCGATCTCGAAGACGCCTTCGACCTCGACCGCGGCATCGCCCGGCAAGACGGCGACGCCGACCGTGGTCCGCGCGTGTCGGCCCTTGTCGCCGAGCGCCGCTACCATCAGGTCGGAGGCGCCGTTCATGACCTTGGGACCCTCGAGAAAGGAGGGCGCGGAATTGATGAACCCGCCGAGCCGAACCACCTGCTTGATCTGGTCGAGATCGCCGAGCGCAGCCTTGACCTGGGCGAGCAGATTGATCGCGCAGGCCCGCGCCGCTTTCTGGCCATCCTCGACCGACACTCCGCCGCCGAGCTTGCCCTTGGCCACGAGCTTGCCGCCGGCATCGAGGCAGATCTGGCCCGAAACGAACAGCAGCGCGCCGGATCGCACGAACGGGATGTAGTTGGCGACCGGGGTGGCCGGGGTCGGAAGAACGATCCCGAGGTCTGCGAGCTTTTTTTCGACGTTGCCGGCCATTCTGGTCTCTCCCTGTTGCTTCGGTCGGTGTCCGCTCGAGTGCGGCGACGCTTGTCTTGGCCGATCGAGTCTTGGCCGATCGGGCGTCGTCATGCAACCCACGCTCTTGCGTGAGCGGCTGTGGTTGCGGGAGTCGCGCCGCATCCCTATGCTGCGCCGCAGCGGGCGGCGTGGAGGCAAAATCGATGGCGGTCTTGGGCAGCAGATCCCTGCTCTGGTTGTCCCTGGTCGTGGCTGGCGCGGCGGCCGCGCCCGCCGGCTTGGGCTTGCGGCGTGCCGTCGCAGTGACCCCCGCGGACGAGCTGGCGTCGCATCGCGCGGTCTACGATCTCACGCTCGCCGAGACGCGCGGCAATTCGCCGGCCATGTCCGCGCGTGGGCGGATCCTCTACGATTTTTCCGGCAGCGCCTGCGACGGCTACGCGTTGCAGTTCCGCCAAGTCTCCGAGCTCGACAACGGGGAGGGCAAGGTCACGCTCAGCGATCTGCGCTCGACCACCTGGGAAGACGGCGCCGCCACGAAATTCATCTTCAAGTCGCAGAATTATCTCAACGAGACGTTGATCGATACCGTCGACGGCCAAGCCGACCGCCAGCCGGACAAGGTCGTCGTCAACCTGCGCCAGCCGGAGCGCAAGACCTTCGAGCTCGAGCCCACCATGGCCTTCCCCACCGATCACATGCGCCGGATTCTCGGGGCCGCGCGCGCGCAGAAGAGCATTCTGGAGGCGCCCGTCTATGACGGCTCGGAGAAGGGTGAGAAGGTCTACAACACGACCACCATCATCGGTCGGGAAATCGCGCCGAACGAGCGCGTCCCGACCGACGCCGCGGCGGGCAATCAGGCATTGGCGGGCCTCAAGCGCTGGCCGGTCACGGTGAGCTATTTCGACCGCGCCGCCGTAAGCGGCGACCAGGCGCCGGTCTATGCGATCAAGTTCGAGCTCTACGAGAACGGAATCTCGCGCGCGCTGGTTTTGGACTACAACGATTTCGCCATCAGCGGCAAGCTCACCTCGATCGAGGTCCGCGACACCAAGCCCTGCAAGTGAGCCATCTCCCGGACGTCATCCGTCCTCGGTCATCTGGCCATCGTCGTCCGGCTCCTCCGGATCGAGCGCCAGCCCCTTGACGACGGCGTCGTCGCCGAATCTTTCCCGCAACCGGTCGATCGCCTGCTCGGCCTCGGCGGTCCGCCGGTCGATGAGATCGGCGAAGTCGGCGCCGTCGGCGTCGTGCAGTCCCGACATACCGATGCCGATCAGGCGGAACATGGTGCCGTTGGTCTCGCGCGCGAGCAGGTCGCGACCGGCGGCGAAGATGCGAACGGCGAGCTGGGTCGGATGCGCCAGCGATCGCGCCCGCGTGCGGATGCGGAAATCGGCGGTCTTGAGCTTCAGCGTCACGGTCGAGCCCGCGAGCGCATTGGCCTTGAGCCGGGCCGAGACTTTTTCAGCAAGCCGCCACAAGCGGAGCTCCAGCGGCCGGAAATCGCGGATGTCGCGATCGAACGTGGTCTCCGCCGAAAGACTTTTGGCCTCGCGCTCGGCCCTCACCGGGCGGTCGTCGAGGCCGCGTGCGAGACGCGCGAGTCGTGCGCCCTCGGCGCCGTAGCGGCGCGTCAATTCGGCCTCGCCGGCGCGTTGCAGGTCTCCGATGCTGCGCAAGCCGTCGCGCTCGAGCCGCTGCTGCGTCGTCTTGCCGACGCCGAAAATCAGTGTCACCGGCCGGGGCGCCAGGAATTGGGCGGCCTCGCCGCCGGCGAGGACCGCAAAGCCGCGCGGCTTGTCGAGATCGGAGGCGATCTTGGCGAGGAACTTGTTGGCGGACAGCCCGATCGAGACGGTGATGCCGAGCGTCTTCTCGACCTCGCCGGCGAAACCGGCGAGCGCCTTGGCGGGCGCCATCCCATGTAGCCGGGCGGTACCGGAAAGATCCATGAAGGCCTCGTCGATCGAAACCGGCTCGACCAGCGGCGTGAGCTTGAACATGAGGTTGCGCACCTCGCGTCCGACGCGGGCGTATTTCTCCATGTCGGGCCGCACGACGGTGGCGTGCGGGCACAGCCGGCGGGCCTCGAACATCGGCATCGCCGATCGTACGCCGAATGTGCGGGCGATATAGCAGGCGGTGAGCACGACGCCGCGCCGACGTCCGCCGACGATGACCGGCTTGTCGGCGAGCGTCGGGTCGTCGCGCTTCTCGACGGCGGCATAGAACGCGTCGCAATCCACATGCGCGATCGCGAGCGTGTCGAGCTGCGGGTGGCGCAGCAGCCGCGGCGAGCCGCAGGCACGGCAGCGCGCGAGGCCCTCCGGCGCGTCGCGGCGGCAGTCTCGGCAGAAGCCCGGCATGGTTCTCCCGCGCCTCATGGCGACGCTCACCGCGATGCGAGCGCCTCGCTCATGGCATCTCCCGTTCCCAGTGCGGGCCCGCGAGCGTGTCGCGCGCGCGCATGACCGCCTCCGGGTCGATGTCGTTTTCCGCCGCAAAGGCCAGCAGCAACCGCTCCTCGCCCATGAGATGGTCGAGCACGCCGACGAGGAATTGCGGCTCGCGCGCCGCGTCGCGGATTGAGGCCGGGGCAATTCCCGTGAGCGCCAGGAAGCGACCGAGCCGATCCGGCTCGGCGGCGATGAAGCCGAGCGCTGCAACGGCCAGATCCTCCGCTGCCGCCTGCCGCTCGTTGTTCGACTGGCGCCGGTCCGCCACCGCAATCTCCGCCGCGACTCACCGCCTCGCCCGCCCGGACCGTCGGCCAGCAAACGCCCGTTGTGCCCTCGGATCAAGGCCGGTTCGGTCAACCCGACTGATGCCGGTGAGGAGGCGGAGTCGGGTCTCTCGACGCCGAGGCAAAATGTCGGGTAGGTGATGAGCGTCGGAATAGGATCACGGAGCCGAGCATGCGCAAAGGCCGTCTATCCGTCGCCGGCGCCAGCATTCTGTTCGCATTGGCGCTGGCGGCGTGGGAGGTGTACTTCTTCTGGTTCGCGGGGTCTTTTCCGGGCGCGGAAGGACGGATCGGCCTGTTCAGCCCCGAGCGGCTGGGTTTCAACATGGCCTGGCTCGCCGCCCTCTACCTCACCTTTCAGCTCATCTCGATACCCTTCAGCCTGCCGTCGGGCGGCAACCGGTTCACCGGCGTGCTGGACGGCATGGCTTCACTGGTGCCACTCGCCATCGTGTTGATCGTGGTGTTCGGCAAGCCGCAGCTCCTGGGCGCGCCCCAGCGCTGGGAGGCCGCCCTGCTGCTGATCTTCATCACCATCATCGACCTGTTCGGCGGCTATACCTTCAACATCGCGCTCAGCCGCAGGACCATGGACGTCGCGCCGGTAGCGGCGGTCTGAAGATGCGCCTTTGATCCGATGGCGGCGGGCGGTAAGGACAGAACCCCGCATCGGCGTGTGATTCGGCGCCGGTTGGCGGCCCGTCCCGGGTGCCGAGGGCGAAAACTCGGGATTTGCGTTTCCGTAAGGTATCCGCGCTAGTGTTCGGATCCCGCCACACTAGGGTTCGCGGCATGCGCGACACAGGAAACCGCTACACCAGCCCGGAAGGGGCTCGGGCCGTTCGCCCGCACACCGGCACGTTCGGAAGGTTGGATATGCCGAAGACCGTGATGATCGTCGAGGACAATGAGCTCAACATGAAGCTGTTCAACGATCTGCTGGAGGCACACGGCTACCACACCGTCGGGACGCGCAACGGCATCGAGGCGCTCGACCTGGCGCGCAAGCACCGGCCGGATTTGATCCTGATGGACATCCAGCTGCCCGAAGTCTCCGGCTTGGAAGTGACCAAGTGGCTCAAGGAGGACCCGGAGCT
Source organism: Xanthobacteraceae bacterium (assembly GCA_049579765.1). Classification (GTDB taxonomy): domain Bacteria; phylum Pseudomonadota; class Alphaproteobacteria; order Rhizobiales; family Xanthobacteraceae; genus VAZQ01. Next base: position 4,520 of record JBAUOM010000827.1, on the reverse strand, counting down.
CAAGGCCATTCCGGTGGTCGCCGTCACTGCTTTTGCCATGAAGGGCGATGAGGAGCGCATCCGCCAAGGCGGCTGCGAGGCGTATTTGTCGAAGCCGATCTCGGTCGGAAAGTTCATCGCGACCGTGCGCGAGTTCCTCGGCACCGCCTGAGCGAACGCGACCCGATGAAATCTGCTCGCAGCGCCGCCTGCGCTGCCGGTTGCAGAACCGCGTCCCCGCTCGGCTGGCTTGCCTTTCCCGGCGCCGCATACGAGCTGCGCGGACCACGTTCAACGCGCCCTGGCCCCTCGCGCAGGCCGAGGGCCCCCGGCCGGGGCGGGCCAAAGCCCCCGCGGCGTCCGAATCGCCGTCAACCCCCCGCTCGGCTGGGTCGAGCGGCTCCTCTGCGTTTTCCACAACCTAATTTGTTGCTTTCCAAACCGGTTGCGTTACTTTGCGCGAGGCGGTGGAAGGAAACTTCCTGGCCCCGGCGAACCCGGGGCACGGGGCCGTATCACATCGCCTACGATATTGATAACCCTACGGAATGCTCAGGTCCGCCGCATCTCCTGGGTCCGTGGGGTTCGGCCGGTTCGGGGGCGGTAAGAGTGGCCTCCTCATGACACCGCTCCCGGCCGGCCACCTTTGCCCGGGCGTGCGGGCTGCCCGTCGTCGTTGACATCGGCCCAATGAAAAGGCGCCCATTGGGCGCCTTTTTTCTGCGCATTTGCGGGCGCCGTTACTTGATCTTGGTCTCGCGGAACTCGACGTGCTTCTTGGCGACCGGATCGTATTTCTTCTTGACCAGCTTGTCGGTCATGGTTCGCGAATTCTTCCGCGTCACATAGTAGAAACCGGTGTCGGCGCTGGACACCAACTTCACTTTGATGGTGGTGGCTTTCGCCATGGCAAACCTCGCGTTGATGGCGCCGCAACCTAGTCGCTCGCCTACTATTGTCAAGAAACGCACGCGTCGAGCCACCGTAACGTGGGTCAGGTCTCCCGGCGTGCCGTCGGTCGCTCCCGAAACCGCTGGCGACGCGACCTGCCATCGCGCTTGGCGCGCCGCGCGGGTGGTGGCTGGCGGCCACGTCCGGCCGCCTTGACCCAATGCTTCATCCTTTACAGCAGGTCCCGCCGGAAGCGCCCGCGCGGCATGCTGTAGAACGGCACCGGCAGGTCCTGGCCGAAGCCGTCCGCGATGCGCGCGTCGAGTTCCTCGAGCATCACGCCGGTGACCGCCGGCATGTCGAGCTCCTTCGCCTCCGCAAGCGGCATCCAGACCAGTTCGACCAGCTCGGCGTCGGGGCCGGTCACGCCCTCGACGCGATGGGCGATCGCGCTCGCGTCCATGGTGAAGAAGCGCGCATCGAACCGCCGCGGCCGACCGGGCGGGGTGATGGCGCGGCCGATGAAATGCAGCACGCTGAGGTCCGGAAGGATCTTTGCCTCGGCAAAAGCGGTCCACGGGCCGCGCGGAACCTTGACGGTTTCCGCGCTGCGCACCCCGAGCAGAAGGCCGGTCTCTTCGAAGGTCTCACGGATCGCCGCGAGGGCGAACGCGCGCGCCTTGGCGGCGCTCGCGCGCGCAAGCCGCTTCATCAGGTGCACCTCGGCGTGCGGATCGAGCGGCCGCGCAAACAGCATACGCTGGTCGACCGGATCGACCCGACCCCCGGGAAAGACGAATTTCCCCGGCATGAATTTGTGGCGCTGATGCCGTTTGCCGAGCAGCACCTTGGGCACGCGCCCGGAACGATCGACCAGGATAAGCGTTGCCGCATCTTTCGGCCGCACATAGGCCGACGTGAGGTCGCGCTCGACCTCGTTCATGCGCTGCTCGAAGCGGTTCATGCGCTCGATGCGGTCTGCCTGCACGTCGCTCATCATCGTCTCGTCCGCTAGTGTCCCGATTCCGAAGTTCGCAAACCCTCGCAGCACCCTCTGATGCGAACTTCGGAATCACAGGGACACTAGCAGCTTCATGATTCTAGTGCGGTTTTGGATTTGAAGTTCCTATGCGAGCTTGCGGCTACAATGATAGGAACTTCAAATCCACCGCACTAGCGCCGCGCTCGCGCTTGATCCTGCTCGGGCCGCCACCGTTATAGCGGCCCTCGGCGAGAAGTTCGAATCGCAGCGCGCCCGCGAGCGGCGCCGCTTCGACGAGGCGCACCGTGACGCGGTCGCCGAGCCGGTGCGCCAAGCCGCTGCGATCGCCCACGAGGGCATGGCGGTCCTCGTGATAGCGAAAATACTCGCTGCCGATCGTGCGTGCGGGAATGAACCCGTCCGCGCCGGTGTCATCGAGCTTGACGAACAGGCCGGCGCGGGTGGCGCCTGAGATATGTCCCTCGAAAGTTGCGCCGATGCGGTCGGCGAGGAAATGCGCGAGCAGGCGGTCGAAGGTCTCGCGCTCGGCTTTCATGGCGCGGCGCTCGGCGGCCGAGATCTGCGCCCCGATCTCGCTCAGCGCGGCGGTGTCCTGGTGCTCGGGCAGGGCGCCGTCGCCGAGCCGCAGGGCGCGGATGAGCCCGCGATGCACGACGAGATCGGCGTAGCGGCGGATCGGCGAGGTGAAATGCGCATAACGGCGCAGGTTGAGCCCGAAATGCCCGTAGTTCTCCGCGGCATATTCGGCCTGCGCCTGGGTGCGCAGCACGACCTCGTTGACGAGCTTCTCGACGTCGCGTCCTTTCACCCGCGCGAGGATGCGGTTGAACTGGGCGGCGCGTAGCGCCCCTGCTTTCGGCAGCGAGATGTCGAGGGTCTTGAGGAACTCGCGCAGCGCGTTCACCCGCTCGGGGTCGGGCTCGTCGTGCACGCGGTAGATCAGCGGCACCCGCGCGCGCTCCAGCGTCTCCGCCGCCGCTACATTGGCGAGGATCATGCATTCTTCGATCAGCCGGTGCGAATCGAGCCGTTCCGGCGTCATCACGCGGTCGACGGTGTTGTGGGCGGTGAGCACGATCTTGCGTTCCGGCAGGTCGAGATCGAGCGGCGCCCGCTCGTCGCGGGCGCGCTTCACCGCGCGATGGGCGGAATAGAGCGGTTCGAGCACCGAGGCGAGCAACGGACCGGTCGTGTCGTCGGGCCAGCCGTCGACCGCGGCCTGCGCCTGCGCGTAACTGAGCTTGGCGGCCGAGCGCATGAGCACGCGATGGAAGCTGTGGGAGCGCTTGCGGCCGTCGGGGCCGATGACCAGACGCACGGCGAGCGCGGCGCGGTCCTCGCCCGGCCGCAGCGAACAGAGGTCGTTGGAGATCCGCTCCGGCAGCATCGGTACCACCCGGTCGGGGAAATAGACCGAATTGCCGCGGATGAGCGCCTCGCGATCGAGCCCGGAGCCGGGCCGCACATAGTGGCCGACGTCGGCGATGGCGACGCTGATCACGAACCCGCCGGCGTTGTCGGGGTCGCTGTCGCGCGCCGCGTGCACGGCGTCGTCGTGATCCTTGGCGTCGGCCGGATCGATGGTGACCAGCGGCAGCGCGCGCCAATCTTCGCGGCCGGCGCGCGTCGCGGGTTTGGCCGCCTGCGCCTCGGCGAGCGCTGCGGGCGGAAAGACGTGCGGGATGCCGTGGGCGTGGATCGCGATCAGGCTGACCGCGCGCTCGCTCTTCAGCGATCCCAGCCGCTCGGTGACCCGCGCGCTGGCGAGCCCATAGCCGCCGCGACGACCCGCCACCTCGACCGCGACCAGGTCGCCGTCGCGCGCATCCGCACTTGCGCCGGACGGGATCGCGAGCTCCTGGCCGCTCTGCTTCTTGTCGATCGGCGTGAGCCGACCGCCACCGTCGGGGCCCGCGCGGAAAATGCCGAGCACGCGCTGGCGGGCGCGATCGATGAGCTTGATGACGCGCCCGCGGTGGCGGATCGGATCTCCCTTGTCGCCGCTCTCCTCGACCCGGAGCAGGGCGCGATCCCCGACGCCGGCGACTTCGCTCGGCCGCGCGTGCCGCGGGACGTGCACGCGAATCTTCGGCGCGGGGCCGTGCTCCGCCTCGTCCCATTCGGTGGGAAGCGCGATCAGCTCGCCGTCGGCATCGCGCGCGGTGATGTCGCTCAGCACGACCTGCGGCAAGATCCCGGGATGATGCAGCTTCTTGCGGCGTCGCGCGACGCGGCCTTCGTCGGCAAGCTCGCGCAGCATGCGCTTGAGCTGGGCGCGGTCGGCATTCTTCATGCCGAACGCGCGCGCGATCTCGCGGGTGCCGATCTTGCCGGGATTCTCGCCGATGAAGGCGAGGATGTCGTCCTTGGACGGAAGGGAAGGCTTGGTGCGAGGAGGTTTCATAGTCAGGGAACGGTCGTCCCCGCGAAAACGGGGACCCATCGTGCCATACGCCGTGACCTCCGGGATACGGGCCCCCGCCTTCGCGGGGAGGACGGCAGCAATGCAATGCCGGATCGGGAACTGGATTTCAGCGTGACCTACCGACTCCTGCTCTTGCGCGCGGGCTTCTCCTGCGCGCTCGCCGCCGATTTCGGCGTGGCGGCTGCCTTCGCCTTTGCCGGAGCCTTGCGCGCGGTGCTGCGC
>JBAUOM010000826.1:0-3121 GCA_049579765.1 Xanthobacteraceae bacterium | reverse complement strand
CAGTGGGACAACGTTGCTATTCTCATTCATGGCGTATCGCTCTCCTCGAGAGGTTCTGGCAGGCTCGACACCCGCCTCGATACGCCGCCTATCTCATTCCGTCATCACCCAGTTTCCCGCATAGCTCTCGCGGAGGCCTCGTTCATCACAGCGACCGAGGCAGCCAGTACGTCTCCATCAAGTACACCGAACGCTTGGCCGAGGCGGGCATCGAGCCCTCCGTGGGCAGTGTCGGCGATAGCTACGACAACGCGCTGGCCGAGACGATCAATGGCCTCTACAAGGCCGAAGTCATCTACCGGCGTGGACCGTGGCGATCGTTCGAGGCGGTCGAGTTCGCCACCCTCGAATGGGTGGATTGGTTCAACAACCGGCGGCTCCTGGAGCCCATCGGCAACATCCCGCCGGCCGAAGCCGAGGAGCGCTACTACGCCATACTGGAAAAGCCAGCCATGGCGGCGTGACTCAAACCAAACGGCCTCCGGCAAACCCGGGGCGGTTCACACCGCGAGCCGCCGCACGCTGGATGGAGCGTTCGGATTGCAGGTCGCTTCGGTAGTAGCTACGTTCCGCCTCAGACCTTGTCCGCGTATTCGCCAATTTAGCGGCTCACGCGTCTCCTCATAGATTTCTTTGCGGCCGCCGCCTCCTCGGCCGGCGATACGGACAGTTGGTCGTCACGCTTTGGCCATGGTATTGGAGTGCGCTGCGGCTCTGGGGGATGGATAGTGGAGGGTATCGTGACGCGGTGTCTTTCGTGCGGCGCCGAGATGCGCGTGGTGCGAGTCGAACAGGACCAGGCCATGAAGATGGCTGGATACGAGCACCGAAGCTTGGAATGCGTTGGCTGCCGGAAAACAGAGCGACGGCTCGCATTCAGCGCAGGTGATGCACTGTGGCCAATCGCTTACAGGTGGGCGGCCCTTGCGTCGCGGGGGACTACGCTGGCGTCTAATCTTAAAGGCTCCCCATCGAGCAGGCTGGAAAGGCCGGCTGCCACGGCGCCTTCAACGATCGCGCCCACCAGTTGACCCAGGCTCATTTCGCGGAGCTGTGCCTCGAGGACCAGCTTTCCAATGAGTTCGTTTGAAAGGCGCAGTGGAATGGCCCGTTCGAGACCTCGGTAGTGCATTGTCAATGCGAGATTTGCGTTATCCGCCTGCTGGTGCTCGGTCTCGTCTTGGCGCGGTGCTGCAACGTCTTTTTCCTGCGTCCCCTGCAAGAGCTCATCAATTTGTTCAAAAGCGAAGTCCACTGAACTGACCTTGGTTGGGCTAGAAATTGGGCCTCTCCTAAATGGAACCTCATGCCTCGGCAAGTTCAATTGCGGGTTAAGCTGCGGGTTAAGCCGAGGGCGCCGTAGACTTATTCCTAGCTTTGAGCAGGTGACTTGCAACGAGCCGATGGTCACGCCAACGGATGCGGCGATCTCATGCCGGGTCTTTCCCGAGGCGACCAAGTTCTTGATCTGCTCAATCCTCTCGGGCGTAAACTTGGTTGGCCTTCTTCCGAGGACCTTAGTAGCTATTTTCGGCTGCGCCATCGGTGACTTTGTCTCCCGCTCGTTCTTCGGTGTCACGCTGGCGGCAGCACGCAACCATCGCTGCTCCAGCTCGAGAAAATGTGTCTTCTGAGACGGCATGGAGGTTGTCTCGGCGGAGCGCCTTGCCTCATGGGCGCGCCGATAACACTCGTCGAACAGGCTGATGGACACTACCGAAGCCCTCCCGTGGCGAGCAGCACCAAGGTAGGGATGTGTCGGACGAGAAGACGTGTTGGTTCAAAGGGCTGCCGCAATGCAGGATTAAATTCTGTTCACGCAGGCGGCTTAGCTGTTGGTTGGACCGAAAGCGGTCCAAAACGACGAAACCCCGCACATCCGAGCTGCGAGGCTGCGAGGAGGGGGTCGGGGCTTCGCCGGCTTGGAGAGAGGCGGCCTCTCCCTTGGCAGTCAGTAATATCGATGGCGGTGCCGTCGCTTGATGTGTTGGAATTCGATGTGACGCAATCTCCGGCATTTTGAGAGTACCGAGTCAGGCAGCGAGGTCAATCTGTTGATCGATGGGGTTTGTTGCGAGCGTCTGCCAACCATCGACTTTCCGCATGTTGATCTGCCCCGAGGCGAGCAGCGCCCAGAACAACATCGCAGCAGTATCGGCCGACGGCAGCGCGGTCTGAATTTTGATCCGTCGCTTGAACTCCTCATGCAGACGCTCGATCGCGTTCGTTGTTCTTGCGCTTCTCCATTGGCTCGGCGGCAGGCGGGTGAAGGTGAAGAGGCGGTCGCCGGCTTCCTCCAGGCAGTCGGCGACGGGGCGATGACGCAGCCGCCACTTGCGGATGAAGGCCTTACGGCGGGTCTCGATTTCCTCGGGCGTGGCGGCGTAGATCATGTCGGTGTAATCGGTGGTGATCTCGTCGTGCAGGCGCTCGGGCGCGTGGGCGAGTAGGTTCCTGTGCTTATGGACCGTACACCTCTGAACCGGAACGTTGTCCCAGACCGCGGCGATTGCCTTTTCCAGCCCCGACGCGCCGTCCACGATGAGGAAGGCAGGACGGCGTAGGCCGCGATTGACCAGATCATCGAGTACGGCACGCCAAGCCTCGGTGGTCTCTCCACCCATGTTCTTGAGCGCCAGCAACACTTTTTGGCCGTCATCGCGCACGCCGATGACGACAAGCAATGATATTGAAGTGGTCTTGCGGTCGAGCCGGACCCGCATCACGGTGCCGTCGAGGATCAGCCGCACGATCGGCTCCTCGGCGAGCGAGCGGCCGATCCAGGCCTCCCAGTCGGCCTTCACCTTCCGCCACACCCGGCTTACCGTGTCCTTGCCGACCGCACCGCCGAACAGCGCCGCGAGTGCTCGGCGGACCCGGCGCGTGTTGGTGCCGGCGAGGTATGTACTTGCAATCAGCGCATCGGCGGCCAGCGTACGACGCTGATAGGCCCGCAGTGTCTTGCTCTTCCACTCCGTCGTCTGGCCGTCTGGGTGTAAGCGGTCTTTTGACCCCACGTTAAACGCCGGCCGCTGATGGGCGAATGTCCGACCGCTGAATCGAGCGGGTTGGACACATGTCGGACACTGAGCTTTTGCCCAAATCCAAGCCGGAGCCGGTA
>JBAUOM010000825.1:0-3465 GCA_049579765.1 Xanthobacteraceae bacterium | reverse complement strand
ACCGCCGCAGCTCGCGGCTTGGAAATACATGCCTTGCGAAGCGATCCTCGCCGCGCGGCGCTGCTACTGCAGGCCGGTCGGGTTGGTGGCGCCGCCGATCAGCGCGGGCACGGTGCCGACCGCGCCGTTGCCCTGGATGCGGTTGTTGTCGTGCGACTGCGTGGCGCCGCTGATCCCGGTGGTGTTGAAGGAGATGTCGTTGTTGTTGAGCCGGATCGTCGTCGTTCCGCCGGTATTCAGCACGCCGACATTGTTGTTGCTCGACACGCTGTTGCTGATATTGGCCTCGACCGCCGCCGCATTGGTGCCGATGGCGATGACGGCCTGGCTGTTGCCGGAGAACACCGAGCGGTTGATGATCGCGCGGCCGCTGCTGCCGATGGCGATGCCGAGGAAGGAGTTCTGCACCCGCACATTGTCGAAGGCGGCGTCGAGCCGCAGCCCCGCGCCGGCCGCCGGTGCGACGATGATGCCGGCGATCCCGGTGTTGCGCACGGTGGTGTTGGAGACGTAGAGCTCGCCGCCGCCGGTGCGCTCGTCGGAGATGCCGCGCCCGGCGCCGGCGAAATTGCCGTCGAGCAGGCAGTCCTCGATGAGCACCACGCCGGCGGCGATGACCGCGCCGCCGGTGACGCGCACGCCGTTCACCCCGGTATTGGCGCCGTTGAAGTTGATGTTGCGCAGCCGCACGGTCTTGCGCACGTCGGCGGCGCTGAAGCTGTCGAAGGGGATGTTCACGCCGTTGGTGCCGCTGTGCAGGATCGAGGCGAACACCTCGTGGCAGTCGATGGTGATCGACTTGGTGATGGTCACCGCGCCGAAGCCGCCGGGATCGAGGCAGTTGATCTCGCCGTTGAGCGCGGTCTTGGAGATGGCGCCGGCGAAGGTCTTGCACGGCGCTGTGCGGCTGCAGGGATTGGCGTCGTCGCCCACCCCCGACACCCAGGTGCGGGTCGCCTGCGCGTGCGCCGGCGCGGCGAGCAGCAGGACGAGCGAGGTGGCGGCGAAGCCGAGCGACAGCGAAGTCCTACGCATGGTGCCCTCCGGGTTGGTTCCTCGCTGTCGTCCCCGCGAGGGGCACCCCGCGACGCTTGCGTCGCGGGGACCCCGTTGCGGGGACCCATATTCCAGAGGCCGGTGGTTATGGGTCCCCGCTTGCGCGGGGACGACAAGTCACGTGAATTGACGAATTCGGATCATTGCCGTCAGCGGGCGGCGCTACTGAAACGAGACCTGCGCGCTCTGGAACTTGTTTCCGGCCGGCGCGCCCTCCGGATACATGTCGAACGCATAGACCGGGCCCACGAGGTTGGTGGGGAAGGCGAACGCCACGTTAGCCACGCCCTCGTCGTCGGTGGCGATGTCGGTGAGCTGGCGCACGCATTTGAGGAAGAAATGGTAAGTCGTGCTCGGCTTGGCGGTCATCGCCACCGTCACGCTGGTATTGCCGTCGGCGAGCCGCGTGACCCAGACGTTGCCGGCGACCAGCGGCGAATCGACGTTGGGCACGTCCTTGCCGGTGCAGTCGGCGGCGTCCTTGCGCACCAGATAGACCTGCCGCTGGTTGGGATCGACCGGCGGGCGCGGGATCTGCGCCAGCGCCGAGAGGCTGGCCGCGAGCGCGGCGGCGACCGCCGCCCACATCGTTCCGTGACGCATCAGTCTTCGCGTGCTCTCGCGCATCGCTGTCCTCCGGCGCGCCGACATGGCGGAGGCAGTATACACGCAAAGAGAGTAGTTTGAAATACGCTAAAGCTATAGTTGGGGGCTATGGATCCGCCCGCCGCGATCGCTCTCTCCGCCGTCATGCCCGCGAAAGGTGGCAGCCAGTAGCACGTGCCGGCAGCGACACGGCGCAGATCGACGGCGCAGAGATATCGGCGCGGTCAATTCACCCGGCCGTCGCCGCCGGCGGTGGCATTGCCGCGCGCGAGCGCGAGCATGATCTCGCGGCCGATGCGGGTCGCGGGCTCGCCGCCGCAATTGGAGAGGATCACGATGCCGAGCCGCTTGTCCGGGATCATGCCGATATAGGTCGAGGTGTTGTTGAGCCCGCCGTTCTTGTCGACGATGGTCGTCTCGCCGTTGCGCACGACCTGCCAGCCGAGCGCCTGGCGAAAGCGCGGGCGCACCGTGAACACGCCCTGCTGCGCCAGCGCCATCGTCGCCTCGATGTCGCGATGGCCGGGGAGCGTGCCGAGATTGGCGGCGAGGAAGGTCGCCATGTCGCGGGCGGAGGAGAACATCTGCCCGGTGCCGGGCCAGTTGAAGACGCCCTGGATGTTGCCGGGCTCGCCCACGGCGCGCGCGTCGTAGGCATAGCCCTGCACCGCGCGGCGGCGGAATTCGGGAGCGAGCTGGCCGCGCGCATTGCCGCGCGGCACCGCCATCACGGTGGAAGTCATGCCGAGCGGGTTGAGCAGCCGCTCGTTCATCAGCCTGGCGATCGGCGTGTCGAAGCGGCGCTGCAACGCCAGCGGCAGCAGCACGAAGGCGGTGTTGGAATAGATCTCCTGCTTGCCGGGCTGGTGTCCCGCGTCGACCTGCCAGGAATTGAGATAGCGGATGAAGTCGGGCAGCGAATATTGCCCGCGGTGCCAGGGCTCGTATTGCTGCGGGGTGCGGTGCAGCCCGGAGGTGTGGCTCGCGAGCTCGCCCAAGGTGACCTTGCGGATGTCGCCGCCGCGTTGAAGCTCGGTCACGTATTTGGCGACGGGATCGTCGAGCTTGACCTCGCCGCGCTCGACCGCCTGCGCCAGCAAGGTCGAGGAGAACACCTTGCCGACCGAGGCGAGGTTGAACAGCGAGTCGGAGGTGATGGGCTGCCGGCGCGCGGCGTCGGCCATGCCGTAGTTGAAGAACAGGGTGCGGCCGTCGATCTGGAGGGCGACCGCCATGCCACCGGCGGGAATGAGCATCGGCTGCACGTGGCCGGTGACGGTCTGCTCGATCGCGGCGTCGCTGGCCGAGCCGGCGCCGGCGGCGGGGATGATGGCGGCGAGCATGGCGACGATCGTGGTGGCGCCGAGCACCGGCGCTGCGATCCATTGAGCGCGATGAAACCGCATCGTGTCCTCCCTGGCGGGCCTGGCGGCCACGCTCGCGACCGGCGCCATGTCATATCGCCGCAGCGGAATTCTAGCCCGCGCCGCGCCGCCGCCGAGTTAATTCGCGTCCATCGAATTAACTCGCGTCCATCCTGCGCGCGGCAGGCGCATGTAGCCCGGATGGAGCGAAGCGAAATCCGGGTCGGTGGTGCCGCGCGGCGAGGCCGCCCCGCATTGCGCCATCGGGCCGCGCGTGGCGCGGACCCGTTGGCTCCATGCGGGCTACTGACGGTCGATCAACAGCCGCTCGGCGTCGTCCTTGAGCGCGACGCCGGAGATGCGGCGCGCGCGCATGGCGGCGAGAAGGCGCGCGAGCCGGAACGCGGCATCGGCATAGCCGAGGCCTTCGGGGCGGATG
>JBAUOM010000824.1:0-13245 GCA_049579765.1 Xanthobacteraceae bacterium | reverse complement strand
CCGGCGTCGCGGCCGCCTGCGCCGCAAACAGCTCAGGCAAAGTCGCACTCGGCAGCGCCCGCGCGGTCGCGTTCCAGTCGCAAAGAATCTCGTGACGCTCCGCTGGCGTCAGGGCATCAATCCGTCCGATCAACTGGTCCGGATTTTCGATGGCACTCAAAAGTCGCAGGAACTGCTTTTGAAGATCGGCAAGCTTGTCAGCGCCATACAGGGCCGGATTGCCATCGAAATCGATCCGAACTTCATGCCCGTCCGACCGATCATATAAAGCGATGGACAGGTCTTCGGCAGGTCCAGCCGACAGGTTGTGGGCCGAAGCGAGATGGCCATCGAAGCGCAAGTCGTAATCGAACGGCATGAAATTGACCGTTGGGCCGAATGCCCGATGGTCGATTCCTCGTCCGATATCCCGCCGTAGATTCGCGATGTTGTAGCGTTGATGCCGAATCACATGGCGCATTCGCCTCGCGGTTTCACCAACCAGCTCGGATACGGGCATGTTGGGACGCACTGCCAGTCGCACGGGCAAGATGTTTGACATCATGCCCGGAGTGCGCCGGGCCAAGGGCGTCATGCGCGCGGTCAACGGAACGTCGAGGATGACATCCTGTGCGCCGGTGAGGCGGTGCACGAAAATCGCTGCGGCCGCGGTAATCAGTTGCGGCAGGCTTACACCAGCGCGATGTGCGAGCGATCGCAGCCGCTCGATGATCAAAAATGGCACCGAGCCGGTATGGCGAATGAATCCGGTCGATCTTCGGTCTCGACGATCGCTTAGACTTACCGGCTCCGGCAGGCCGACCAGACAATCCATCCAGTACTGACGATCCTGCTCGAAGCGCGGCGACGCGCGATAGGAGGCCTCGTCTTCCAACACGAGAGCGAGAGAGCCGAAGGTGCCGGCGTCCGCAGTCAGTCCAGCAGCGAGTGCCGAGTAGACATTCGCCACTCGTCGCGCAACGAGCGCAAGGCTGACACCATCCGACACGATGTGATGGTACCGCGCATACCAGAAGAAACGCTCGGGCGCGGCCTTGAGTAGCGCGTAGCCGAACAGCGGGCCGTGATGAATATCAATCGGCTTCGCCAGATCCGCCTTCATCCATCGTTCGGCCGTGGCTTGGGGATCGGCTGCGGCGCTGACATCGATGAACGACATCGACCAATCGGGAGGAGGGCCGATGATCTGGCGCGGTCCATCGGGGTGGGCCACAAAACGGACCCGGAGAGCTTCAGCTTCATTGACAACCTGTCGCAACGCCAGTTCGAGCAGCGTGGCGTCGATGGAGCCGTCGATCTCCAGATATTCGCCGAGATTATATGCCGAGCTCGAGGGATCGAGGGTCTGCGCAAACCAAATTCCGAGCTGAGCATCCGACAGGCCGAGAGCATTGTTGTCGGGTGCTTCTCCGCCTCGGGTTCGTCCTGGTCTCGAGGCGGGCGACCACGAATACCAGTTCTTGCGTGCCATTCGCGGAGGCGCCCTACGCTGCCGAATACGAGCCCATTCTCGAACCAGAAGAATTTATCGCGGATGCACAATCGACTCGTCAAGCGAGAACGGTCGGCGACATGGTGGCGCGGCCATCGCCGGGACGCAGCACAACGCGTCGCCTCGATGACGAGGTCGATAGATTGCGGACCCTAGGCTGGACCCCGCGTCACCAGCCGCGACAGGGCGGATGTCATCGACTGCTCACGGGACGACTCGCTGAACGATCGGCAGCGAGATCACAAGCCTCTCTCGGTCAAATCGCGATATCATATCCGGCCCACGGATTCGAGCTTTCCCGCGTCGTTATCCCGGGTTTGTCGGCGCTCATGGCGGTCATCGCTAGCGGCGGCCCCGGCCTGTGGATTGCAGGATGTAGGCAGTCCTCCTGGAACACGATAATATCGATTCTGATGGATTCGTCGCTCTTATAACCGAGCGAGGAGGCGGACTGTGACGAGCTCTATCATCACGGTGGCGACCATGAAAGGCGGCAGTGGCAAGAGCACGGTCGCAAGTTGCCTCGCGGTCCATTGGCATCTTCAAGGTCGTCGGCCCACCATCATCGACGCCGATCCGCAACGGTCGGTCGCGCGATTGGCCGCGCGCGAGCGCCGACTGGGCGGAGTCGCTGTCGTCGAAGACGCAACCGAGGAGGCGTGGAAGACGGCGCGCCGCCTTGCCGTCGCGGGCGGGCCCGTGATCATCGATACGCCCGGCTTCCGCTCGGAGGCGACGCTCGCTTCGCTTGCTGCCACCGACCTTCTTCTGGTTCCGGTCAAGCCCTCGCCCTTCGATGTGGACCGCATGCTGGATACGCTCAATACCCTGATCAATGGCGCCAGCGGCTGGCGGCCGACCTTCCGCTGTCTGCTCACGCAGACGACGCGTGACTCTGTCATTGCCAAGCACATCCGGGCTGAGCTTGGCGAGGCGGGCTTCGCGCTGCTCCAGAGCGAGATGATCAACCGCGTTGCCTATCCGGAGGCGGCGCTTTGGGGTGCGACGCCGAGCCTGCTCGACAGTGCGGGTCCCGCGGCGCGTGACATCGCGGCCATCGCAGACGAGATTGACGGCATTCTCGGCGTCAAACGGGCGGCCTGAGCGTGAGCAGAAAAAACCTACCCAGGGCGATCCAGCAGTCGGCTGATGACGTGCGTGAGGCTGGCGCCGACCACGGCGCACACGAGCCGCAACCGGCGCCCGCAGGCTCACCCGATCCGGGCGAGCGGTGCGTCGGCGGAGCTGCAGTGCAGGAATCGACTCGCGCGAGCGCGGCTGCGGAGGTGGTGTCGGGGTCCCAGGCTTCGCTGCTGCCCGCCCTCGCCCCCACGGCGCCATCGGGCGCCGAGGCCGGCGCGGCGTCGCGTCGGCGATCGCTGGCCAATGCAGTCGTAGAACGCCACGCCGCCTACGCGGCCTTCGGCGGCATAATTCCGGTGCCGATCGCGAATGTCGCGGGCGTCACGGCTGTTATCGTGCGAATGGTGAAGGTGCTGAGCGGCCTCTATGGCGTGCCGTTCGAGCGTGACCGGGCTCGCGCCATCGTGATCGGACTGATGGGGGGCACGATGCCCACCGGTCTCGCGGCGGTAACAACGTCGACGCTCGTCTCCCTGGTGCCCGGCAGCGGCCTCATCGGCCTCGCGGTGTCCTCAGTCGCGGCGATCGCATGCACGCGAGGTATAGGACGCATCTTCGTCGAACACTTTGAGGGCGGGGCGACGTTGCATGACTTGCCTGCTCCCGAGAAGATTAAACACTAATCTCTCGGTTCGGACGAAGGCCAACGTTGCGCGGCAGCTTAGAGGACTTGTCGGATCGGCTCCGCGGCCACCACAGATGCGCGGCCATTGACGGCGACGAACGCGGGCCGGATGGTTCGGAGGACACGGCAGGTCAGCCGTAGCGCGGATCGATGCCATTCAAGAGTCCGCCAGTTTCCCGTCCAGACCGTGGCCGAACACGGCTTCGCGAATGCGGTGGTAACCTCCCTCGGGAAACAGCGTCAGATGACGGTCGTGGAATGCCTTGAGCGTCGAGCGGTGGCCGATGGACACGATCGTCGCGTGCGAAAGCCGCTCCTGCAGCAGCCCGTACAGCCTCGCTTCCGACGGCTCATCCAACGAGGCGGTGGCCTCGTCCAGAAACAGATAATCGGGCTCCTGCAAGATGGCGCGCGCGATACCGAGCCGCTGCTGCTCGCCCATCGACAAAACTTGGTTCCAGTGTGCTTCGTCGTCAAGCTGCCGGGCGAGCGCAGGGAGCCCCACGGCCTCGAGCACCTCGGTGACCCGCTCGGACGTAAACACGCCTCGCTCCGAGGGGTAGCTCACTGCTGCTTCCAGGTTCCCGACCGGGAAATACGGGCGCTGCGGTAGCATCATCAGCTTGGCGCCGCGTGGCACCACGACGGTGCCGGCGCCGAAAGGCCAGAGCCCGGCGATCGCGCGGAAGAGGGTCGATTTGCCGGAGCCAGACGGTCCGCTGACAAGGGCGCGCTCACCGGCCTCGATGAAGAGATCCTCGGTGGCGACGAGCGGCGCACCGTTTGGCAGTTGCACCGACAATCCTTCGATCGTGAGCCCCGCCTTCGACGTGGGAACGACACTTTCACGGTGCGGCGGCGTTTTGGCTGCGGTCGGGGCGGCGGCGGCGCGCGCTGCAGCGATGGAACGGTCGAACCCGTCGAGGCGCGCGATCACGGCGCGCCACTCGGCGAGGTCGCGGTACGCAGTGATGAAAAACGACAGCGCCGTCTCGACGCTACCGAACGCGCCGGCGGTCTGCACCAGACCGCCGAGCTGAATGCCGCCCGCGAAGTAGGCGGGGCTCACAACGATGAACGGAAATACCAGCGCGAACCGATTATACGCCGTGGTGAAGAAGGTAAGCCGTTTCTGCCGCGACATGATGAGGTGCCAGTTGGCCACCACCCGGCCAAATCGCGCGAGCAGACGGTCGGATTCGGTGGTCTCTCCGGCGAGCAGCGCGATCTGCTCCGAATTCTCCCGCACCCGCACCAAATTGAAGCGGAAATCGGCCTCGTAGCGTTGCTGGTTGAAGTTGAGCTGAACGAGCGGCCAGCCGATCAAATGCGTGAGCGTCGTGCCCAAGATCGCATAGATGAGCGCGGCCCAAACCAGGTAGCCGGGAATTGTGAACGTCGTTCCGAAAAGGTGCAACGGCGCCGCGCTGGAAAGCGCCCACAGGATCACGACGAAGGAGGCGAGCGTCACGATTGCGCCCAAGAGCCCGACACCGATGGTCAGCGCACGCTCGATGAACAGCCTGATGTCCTCGGAAATGCGCTGGTCAGGATTATCTGCGGCGTCGCCGAGCAGCTGCATTCGATAGTGAGTGGCTCCTTCCAGCCAGTGGGAAAGGTAGGCCTTCGTCATCCAACGGCGCCAGCGGATCTGCAGCCATTGATTGAGATAAAGCTGGTAGACTTGCAGCACCGTGGCGGCGGCCGCGAGGAGGCAATAGTAGAACAGCTGAGTGATGAAGACGTCCCAGTTGCGCTCCTGCAGTGAATTGTAAAAGGTATTGTACCATTGATTGAGCAGTACCGTTATGCCGACCAGGCTAAGCTCGGTGGCGATCACGGCCGCAAGCAAGACGCGGCCGGCCCAGCGATCCTCGGAGCGAAAATAGGGTAGGGCGAGCCGCTTTATGCTGGCCAGTGACGAGACGAAGCCGCTCACGGGAACCTCCGATGGTTTGCGCCGACGTTGGAATCAAGTCGTCGGCGCAGGCAACGCGGTCTATGGCGCCTCCGCCCACTTGTTGGGCGCCGTCGGCCTTGCGACCGAGCGCCGCGCTTGAGTTGAGTTGGAGCGTCGTCGTCCTGCGGAGCTCACGCGGTTCTTCGGCGCGTCGACGACGGGCGGGAGAAAATTGCAGCGTGTCATCATGCGATCGAACACGCTTCTCTCTCGGCGGAAGGATGAAGAACTCTCACCACCGCGCAGGCCCCCGCTCCCATTCCTTGATCTGCGATCCGCCCAATTGGAAGCGAATGCCCGCGCAGCTCGGTTGCCAGCCCGGTCGGCTAATGCCTCGTATTGTTGTCCCAGCTCAGAACATTGCCTTTCGACTCGATCGCCGATTGAGAGGACTTCCCGTCTTGTTGCGTGCCGCCGGAGGTTTCCTTCATGCTGTCGATCAAGCTTTTTGGACGCATGTCGGTCCAATTTTGGTTGATGAATTCGAGGCAAGCCGCACGGCTGGCCGATTCATGAACGATGGTCCAGCCCGCAGGAACCGCGATGAAGCTCGGCCACAGCGAGTGCTGTCCTTCGTCATTGACAAGAACATGATAAACGCCGTTTTCGTCTTCAAATGGATTGGTCACGTCGTCCTCCTTGACATGGCTTCCGGCTATTCGGTGTTGACCGAGCCCGCTCGTGCACGCCGCCAACTGTTGCGGCGCGTGGCGGATCCGCACAGATGCGATCGATCCCGATGCCGTGGAAACGGTCAACCTTCGTTGCAGCGCGCGCGACCAAATCGTTATGGCGGTAGTGCGCTTTGTCAAGTGGAGTGGCGGCCTGGTCCGGTACAAACGCCTAGCACGGGCTTTGTGCGTGTGTTAGTGTCCATACGCATGGATGCGAAGAAGCAGGCGGCGACCAACGTTGTCGAGCAATCTTGATCGATCATCGGCCCGGCCTAGGGGTGACGAGAAAGGATCCGCATATGGCAGAGGACACGACTGGGATTGGGGCAGCCGAAAACAGGGAGCCGGCGGAGGGCGTTCCCGGTTCCGTCCCCGCCACGATGACGGACGAGGAGCGCGATGAGGCCGCGTCGAAATTGGTCGACCGCTTTTCCCTGTGGTCCGGGGCTGCCGGGCTGATTCCAGTGCCTCTTGTCGACATCGTCGCGGTCGGCGGAGTGCAGCTCGAAATGTTGCGTCGACTTTCGGAGATCTACAGCGTTCCATTTTCCGACAACCGCGGGAAGTCGATCATTGCGAGCCTGGCCGGATCGGTGATCCCGGCAAGCACTGCCACCACCACCGCAATGGGAGTGACGAGCGCGCTCAAAGCCATTCCGGGCGTCGGAACGGTGGTCTCGGCGTTCACGATGCCGGTTTTCTCTGCCGGCGCCACCTACGTGATCGGCAAGGTTTTCATCCAGCACTTCGCTTCGGGCGGCACGCTGCTCGACTTCAACCCCCCGGACTATCGCGAGTTCATCAAGGCGCAAAAGGAGAAATGGAACTCCCGATCTGCAGCGGCACCCCCGGCTGCGCCGTCCACCTCGGCGGCACAAAATGGGTCGAGCAAGGGCCCGGCGAGCACGTGACCGACATTGTGTTTGGCCGTTTGTCGGGGTTGCAGCCGGCGGCGCGGCCGAGCCCGGACGGCGCTCGTGAGAGAGACATGGCGTAATGGCGATTGCCGTCGTATTGTACGTGGTATTCTGCCTGCTCACGGGGTTCGCCGGCAGCCACCGCCGGATGGGCTTCTTCGGCACATTTCTGCTGTCGCTCGTTCTCACTCCCGTGCTCGTGCTGTTGTTGCTGATATTGACCGGGCCATCACGCGCCGAGCGGGACCGCCCGCAGAGCAATTGAGCGCCGTCACCGAAGCTGCAGTTGTCCGCGTTCGTCGGGGTCGGCATCCTGCCGAGGCGTAAACGGGCTACCTCGCACCGATGTCCTTCTTCCAACTCGTAAGCCGCGAAATGCAGAGCTCCCTGCAGCGGCTGGTCATCATGTCCGGCCTGGGAGGCGCCAGCAACGCCGCCATTCTGGCCGCGATCAATTCCGGCGCACAAGCGGCAGGAAGTGGCGAACTCGGCGTTCCAGCCGCTGTGCTTTTCGTGGTCGCGCTGCTTCTCTTCATCAAGACGCAGCATTACATCCTGATCGCCGCAACCGTCGAAATCGAAGCCATCATCCACAAAGTGCGGGTGCGGCTGATGGATCAGGTGCGGCGCTCCGAGCTCCTGCCACTCGATGCGATCGGGCGCGCAGAAATCGTTTCCGCCATTACAAAGGAGACCGGGATCCTGACGCAAGCAACGAACATGGTGGCGTTTGCCGGGCAGGGCGTGGTTCTCGTGTTCTTCGTTGCGATCTACATCGCGTATTTGTCGCTTCTGGCGTTTGCGCTGAGCGTGGCAATCCTTTGCGTGGCGGGCGTGATTTTCCATATGAAGAATCGTCAAGTCGCCGAGGGGAGGCGCGAAGCGGCCGAGTGGGACAACCGGCTGTACGATCGTCTCATGGACCTTCTGGACGGCTTCAAAGAGGTGAGACTCAACCGCTCGCGCAGCGACGATCTGTTCGACGACATTGTCGAAGTATCGAGAACGGCGGCCAACATAAAGATCCGCACTCAGAGCGAGTCATATAAGCAATTGGTGTTCTCGCAGAGTACGATGTACCTGCTGCTCGCCACGGTCGTGTTCGTGGTCCCGATCTTCACCGACACGAAGGGGAGCAACATCCTACAGGTGACCCTGGCCCTCATGTTTGTGGTCGGGGTGTGCATGGGCATCGTGCAAACGGTCCCGATTCTGCAGGCTGCGAATATCGCAGCCGACAACATCGAGCGGCTGGAGCTGAGATTGCGGGCCATTGCCGTCGCGCCACCAATCGCTCTTCCCGCCCCGCGGCAGCGCTTCGAGAAAGTCGAGATGCGCAATGTGCGGTTCAGCTACGTCGACGTGTCGTCGGAGGCGGTTTTCCAGGTTGGTCCCATCGATTTCACCTTGCGGTCAGGCGACTTGGTCTTCATCACCGGCGGCAACGGATCGGGCAAATCGACGTTCCTGAAGTTGCTTGCCGGCCTGTACGAGCCGGATTCGGGCGAGATCACCCTCGACGGCGTGCGCGTCGACGCCGGCAACCGTGATGTCTATCGCTCCTTGATCGCGGCGATTTTCGTTGACTATCACCTGTTTCGGCGCCTCTATGGGATGGCCGATCCGGATACCGTCGAAGTCGAGAGGCTGCTCACGCAATTCCGGCTGCTCGACAAGACCCGTATTGCCGACCGCGAGTTCAGCACCCTCGATCTTTCGGGTGGACAGCGTAAACGGCTTGCGCTCATTGTCAGTCTGCTGGAGAAGCGTCCGATCCTGCTGCTGGACGAGTGGACCGCCGATCAGGACCCGGACTTTCGGCGCAAATTCTACGATGAACTGTTGCCGGAGTTGCAGCAGGCGGGCGCGACGGTCGTGGTGATAACGCACGACGAGCGCTATCTCGACGAACTGGACTTGCCCGCCCGCAGGCTTCGCATGGACGAAGGGCGCTTCGTCGGGCAGCAGTCGGTGGAGAACGGCTGATGAAAGTGTATCCCCTGTCGTTGGATTGGATGCCGCCTCCGATGACGATGAGATCGAGATGGCGGCGGTTCGTCGACCGACACCTCCCGAGCGTGGTGATCTATTTGATGGTCACGACGCTCTTGGCCGTCGTGCTGTACCCGTATTTTGCCGTGACCGTTCCCAGCGGTCACGTCGGAGTCCTGTGGAAACGCTTCGGGGGCGGCACGGTCCTCGATCCGCGCCAGCTCAGGGACGAAGGCCTCCACCTCATTTTGCCGTGGAACGAACTGTTCATCTATGACCTGAGGCTGCAATCCATTACCCAGATCTACAATGCCATTTCCAGCGACGGCGTAAGTCTGACCGCTGCGATGAACGTCCGGTTTCGATTGCAGCGGGATGGCGTTCCTATCCTTCACCAGGCGATCGGGCCGAATTACGTGGAATTGCTGGCGAAGCCGGGAATCGGCAGCCTGACGCGCGAGGTCATGGCGCAATACACCGCCGAGCAAGTCTATTCGACGGCACGCCAGGAGATTCAGGACAAAATCCGCAGCCTCGCGGAGGACAGGCTGAGCGAGAAGATGATGGAGCGCGAAGGCGAGGTGGCATACCGCGTCTCGCTGCGGGATACGATCATCCTTTTTGACACGCTCGTGCAGGGCATCGAGCTGCCCACGCTCGTGGTCAACGCCATCAATCGCAAAACCGAGCAATACTACATTTCCGAGGAATACAAGTTTCGCGTCGAGCGCGAAAGGCGAGAGTCCGAACGGAAGAAGATCGAGGCTGAAGGCGTCCATCAATTCCAGCAGATCGTCAGCCAAGGCATTTCGGATTCCTATCTGCGTTGGCGCGGCATCGAGGCGACACTTCAGCTCTCGCAATCCACCAATTCGAAGGTCGTGATTATCGGTGGCGGCAAGGAGGGCGTGCCCATCATTCTCGGCAATGTGGACGCGGCACCGCCGCCGAGCGTCAGCACGGCTTCGCCCACCGACAATGATACGACCGCCGCGGGAACCACCACGCCGATGCGGCCGGCGCTGCCGCTCGAGAAAACGCCCGCCGCGGCCCTTCCGACGCCGACCGAAAACATGTCGCCGTCCAGCTCGGCCGCGACCGCCGGCGCTGCTTCGGAGGAGCGGCGCTCGCTGTGGCCGCTGAGGCTGCGTGACATCAGAGCGTTCTTTGCCCGGATCATACGCCCCGATGAACCGAAGCCGGAGCCCTCTTCGACGCCGCCCGCGGAGACACCGGCCACGCAGTCGCAATCGCAGCAGCCGCAATCGCAATAGGGCTGTTCGCGCCCCACGCCGCCCGGCACACGGGACCGCCGCCAGCCGCGCGCGGCAAGCGCTTCGCGGTTATCCCTCGTGCTACCCGGGCACGGTGCCGGGAAGGAAAGCCAGCGCCACCAGGTGCGTGGAGACCGAGATCCGAATATCGACCACGCGGCCATTGCGCACCGTTGCCTTGCGGCGGGCAAGATCGATGTGCACGTCGTGGTGGTCGAGGAACGTTTGATCGAGCGGATACACCGCCTTGTACACGGCCTCCTTGGCGGCGAACAGCAGTCGGCCGTGAAAAGGATCGTCTCCCATGTTCATCCGCTCGTCGGGAGTCGCAACCAAGTGCAGCAATTCAGGCGGCAAGCGTTCGGCCGGCTCGACGTCGATGCCGAGGGCGCGGATGTCGCGGGACATCGCCACCACCGCGACCGCCACGCGCGCATCGTGGGCGAGCGAGCCGACGATGCCGGCCGGCCATACCGGTGCTCCCGAGGCAGCCCGCGGGACTGGGCATTCAGGATAACCGAGTCGCGTCAGAAGCTGGCGAGCGACAATGCGGGCGGCGCCGCTGGCGCGGCGCACTTTGACGACGCTCGCAGCGAACGCAGGGGCTTCCTCCTGCAATAAAGCATGCTCGTCACCTGGCGAGATCAACCGATACCCGATCATGACACCACGGAAAGCGAGCGCGTCGATCGCCGACTGAAGCAATGGATCGACAGCGCCGGTCATTTGCAGCGGGGCCGATTTGCAGCGGTGGGGCGGTCGCTCGCGGCGTCGCGCGCGGGGTCTCCCGGCAACGTCGGCGCTGCGTCCGCAGCACCGGATTTGCTCGCGGCAAGAGCGGCAAGCAGACGGGGCGGGAAGTGACCCGCGCAAACGTTCGAAGCGACACTCCCTGCGGGAACGCTCGACATCATGTGTGCCCCCAGCCGATGGCGTCCATGGAGCGCGACCTCCCGCTCCGTCGAGGCGCACCGCAACGGCGCCGCGGGAGGGCGAGGATCGTCGACAAGGCGGTAACAATACATGAAAGGTCCCCCCGAGATCCGGCAGCGGTTCGGCGATCTGCAGCGCTCGGAATGGCGCGGTCGGCGTCGTATCCGAACCGGCGGCGCGGTAGCGCCGTCATCTGCGCAGCAAGCAGGCGGTTGCGGGTCGCCGCCGCTCCCAGCCTTCCAGTTCGAGCTCCGGATGCTCGCTCTGCGTCTGCGCATAGCCGAGGCAGAAATAGCCGACGAGGCGCCACGCATCCGGGACGTCGAGAATCCCGGCCACGTGAGCCGGATCAAGGATGGAGACCCATCCCATCCCGATGCCCTCCGCGCGTGCGGCAAGCCACATCGTGCAGACGGCCGCGACCGCGGAATATTCGGCCGTTTCCGGCATCGTCATCTGGCCGAGACCATGCCCGACTGCAGTTGCACGGTCGGCGAATACGGCGACCTGACACGGCGCCGTCGCGAGCCCCTCCAGCTTGAGCCTGGCATAGCCGGTGGCCAATTCGCCCGAATAGGATTTCAACGCGTCCGCGTTGCAGACCTTGAAGTGGTCACGCACGGCTCGCCGGCGGTCTGGATCATCGACGCTCACGAACCGCCACGGCTGACTCAAGCCCACGGAAGGGGAAAGACACGCCAGATCGATCAAGCGCTCGAGCATGCCGTCGGCCAACGGCTCGGAGCGAAACCGCCGGATGTCGCGGCGCCAAACGAACAAGCTTCGAAGATTCGCACGAAACGCCTCGTCGAAGACCGGCTGCTCACTCATGAATGGAAGGCCCTCGCGTTGGTCAGGCTCGCGCCGCCGCGGTCAGGAGCACGAGAACCTCGCTCACCTGTTCCAGCGCCCCCAGGACATCGCCGGTCTGGCCGCCGATCTGCCGGCGGCAGATCCAGGCCATGAGCGCGATGGCCGCGAACAAAAGCAGGAGCGCAATGATCGCCGCGACGAGGCCCAGGCCGAGAGCGAGCGCGCTCGCGGCGAGCAATCCTGCGACGATGACGCTGCCGCATGGTGGACGGCCGGCATCGGCGGAAAGGCCGTCCGTGCGCGCCCGCGGAACAAGCCACATGAGCACCGGCATCGCCGCACGGGCGGATGCGTGTGCCGCGACCAAGGCTCCGGCCACGGCCGCCGGCTCGGCGAGGCTCGCCAATGCCGAGCTTCGCAGCAGCAGCGACAGGATCAGCGCGCATGTGCCGTAACTGCCGAGACGACTGTCGCGCATGATCTCCAACTTGCGTTCGCGGGTCGGCCCGCCGCCGAACCCGTCGGCGGTGTCGGCAAGTCCGTCTTCATGCAAGCAGCCGGTCACGAGCAGTGTCGCGACAACCGTCAACGCGGCGGCGGGCAGAGGCGGCAGACCCACGGCGTGCCCGAGCCAATAAACCATGGCGCCGAGCAGCCCGATGAGCACCCCCGCGAGCGGAAGAGTCCAGCTTGCGCGAGCGACATCGGCGCCGTCGATTGCGCACGAATGGGCGAGCGGAAGGCGCGTTGAGAAAAGCATCCCGACCTTGAGCGCGCTGACGAGAGGACGCAGCCGGGCATTGAGCGTCATTGTTCGCCCCGGGTTCGCCGCGCCACGGCCACCGGGCGGCGTGGAAATTTGGTGGACACAGCGCCATCCGTGCACCAATGCTGGGGCGCGAAAACCACAGGACCGCGATGGTCGCGTTCGCCTCCTTTGCCGCTCTGCGGGCGGCGTGCCTTGACCTGCCTACCGGAAGTCCCTCGGCTGCCGCCGCGAGCGCAGTCCGCGAAGCGCAGCTCACCAAGCCGCCGGGCAGCCTCGGCCGGCTGGAGGATCTCGTTGCCTGGCTCGCCCACTGGCAGGGGCGCAGCCCGCCGCGCCTCGACCGTGCAGATGCCTTGGTGTTCGCGGGCAATCACGGCGTGACGGCACGCGGGGTGTCGGCGTACCCGGCGGACGTGACCGCCCAGATGGTCGCAAACTTCGCTGCCGGCGGCGCCGCGATCAATCAACTGGCGCGATTGGCGGGCGTAGGCCTCACGGTCATTCCTCTCGCCCTTGAAGAGCCGACGGCGGACTTCACGCTCGCGGCAGCCATGAACGAGGCGGCGTTCTTGGCCGCGGTGTCGGCCGGCTACGACGCGGTCCCGCCCGAGGCGGATCTCATCTGCGTCGGCGAGATGGGCATCGGAAACACC
>JBAUOM010000823.1:0-10098 GCA_049579765.1 Xanthobacteraceae bacterium | reverse complement strand
GATGCCAAGAGGGCGGCGCTCGCCGCTGCGCGCGGCGCGGTGCGCCCGGGCTCCTCCGATGTCACGCTTGCGATGCGCGATCGCGCGCCGAGGAAGCGAGGCCGGCGCGACGGCGGCGCCGGTCCGTCGGGCTCAGTGCGCTTCGACCTTGATGTTGGCGGCCTTGATGATCGGCCACCACTTGTCGATCTCGGCCTTGTGGTAGGCGGCGAGCGCCTTGGGCGTCTGCTGGTCCCGCGTCGCGATCACTTGGCCGAGATCGGTCAGACGCTGCCGCACGGCCGGATCGGCCAAGGTGTCCACGACGGCGTCATTGAGCCTGGCGACGACGTTCTTGGGCGTGCCCTTTTGCACCCACAGGCCGTGCCAGAACGAAATATACATGCCGGGTGCCCCGATCTCGTCGGTGGTCGGGACGTCCGGCATGGACGGCCAGCGGGTTTTCGCCATGACGGCAAAGGCCTTCATCTTGCCGCTGCGCACATAGGTCAGCGTTTGCGACGCCTCGGCGCACATCATGTCGATCTGGCCGCCGACGAGATCCTGCATTGCAGGCGCCCCGCCGCGATAGGGTACGAACTGGAAGCGCGTTTTCGTCTGGTCCTGGAAATACAGCCCGCACACATGCGCCGCGCTGCCGGCGCCGACGGTCGCGGCGGATGCATGGTCCGGGTTGGCCTTGAGCCAGGCGATCAGCTCCTTGGCGTCCTTGGCCGGCAACGCAGTCTTTCCGACGATGATCATCGGCGCGAAAGTGAGCAGCGAGACCGGCTCGAAGTCCTTCAGCAAGTCGTATGGCGTCCGGTAGAGCGCGCCCGAACCGACGAAGCTGGTCCAATTGCCGAGGGCGAGCGTGTAGCCGTCCGGCGCCGCCTGGGCGGCACGCGCGACGCCGAGGGTCGAGCCGGCGCCGGTCACGTTTTCGATCACGATCGGTTGGCCGAGCGAGACCCGCATGCGCTCGCCCAGGATGCGCCCGAGCGTGTCGGTGGGGCCGCCCGCCGCGAACGGCACGATCATCGAGATCGGATGCGACGGGTAATCCTGCGCCGGCGCGCCAATGACGCATGCGAGATCGGCCAATCCCAGCGCCGCCGCGAATACGACGGCACGTGACATCGTCCTCATGAACTTCCCTCCTGGCTTTTCGTTTTGCGGCCACGATGACACGGGCCGAGACAACGGGAAAAGTCAGTAGTGCTGTCATTTCCTGCAGATGATCCGCGACATTTTCCGGCCGGCGTCCTCCCGCCCACGGATCGGCCGTGGGAAGCGAGGCGAAATCAGCCCGTCCGGCCGCCGTCTTCGCGCGCCAGCACCTTGTCCACCATTGTGCCTGCGAGCCCGAGATAGCCGGCCGGGTCGCACATCTTGTCGAGCTCCGCCCGGGTGAGATGCTTGGCGATCTCGGCATTCTGCGCCAGCAGCTCGACCAGCGGCTCGCCGGTCGCCGCCACTTTTCGGCAGATGTCGTAGACGAGGTCGTGTGCGCGTTGCCGCCCGAGATGCGGGCCGAGCCCCATCATCACCGCCTCGGAAACGATCATGCCTTTGGTGAGGTCGAGATTGGCGCGCATGCGTTCGGTGTCGACTTCGAGGCCCGCGACCAGCAGCCTGGTCTGCGCCAGCGCTCCCGACGCGAGCAGAAAGATTTCAGGCAGCGAGATCCATTCGATCTCCCACGGGCCGGTCGAGCGCTCGTGGTCGGCGACCGCGGCCTCGAGCAGCGCGGCGACGTGCTGGCGCACCAGCGCGACGGTGGCATGGATATAGAGGCTGGAGATCGGATTGCGCTTCTGCGGCATCGTGCTCGAGGAGCCACGCGCCTCGTGGAACGGCTCGTAGACCTCCGCCACTTCGGTCTGCATCAGGAGCTTCACGTCCATGGAAATCTTGCCGAGCGTGCCGGTCAATAGCCCGAGAAAGCAGGCGACTTCGCCGATGCGGTCGCGCACGGTATGCCAGGCGATGTCGGGCTGGCCGAGGCCGAGCTCCTCCATCAGCGCCGACTGCACCTCGAGGCCGTCGTTGCCGAGCGAGGCCAGCGTTCCGACCGCTCCGCCGAATTCGCCGACCAGGACACGCGGACGCAGCTGCGCCAGCCGCTCGCGGTGGCGCTGCATGGCGGCGAGCAGCGCCGCGGTCTTGAAGCCGAAGGTCAGCGGCACCGCCTGCTGGAGATTGCTGCGGCCGGCCATCGGGGTATCGCGGTAGCGCCGCGACAGCTCGGCAAGCGCCGCGGCGATCGCCTCCATGTCCTTTTCCACCAGGTCGAGCGCGGCGCGGATCTGCATGATCGCCGCGGTATCGGTGATGTCCTGCGTCGTAGCGCCCCAATGGCACCATTCGCCGAGGCCGTCGGCACACAGCCCGACGATCTGCTGCACCACGCCGAGGATCGGATAGCCGATGCGTTCGGTCTGCTGCTTCAAACGGGCGAGATCGATGTTCTCGATCCGGCACTGCCGTGCGATCTCGCGCGCGGCCGCCTCGGGGATGATGCCGAGACGGGCCTGCGCGCGGGCGAGTGCGGCCTCGATCTCGAGGTAATAGCCGGTCCGCGTTGCATCCGAGAACACCGCGCGCATCTCCGGCGTGCTGAAGATGTCGCGGAAGATCTCGGAATCGAGCGCGGTCGCGGTCATACATGTCTCTCCAAATCAGGTCGATTGAGGCGAATGGCGAGGAGCGAATAGGGCAACGCTATTCCCCATTGGCTATTTGCTAAATGACGATGCTGGGATTGCGCAGGTTCTGGTCGCAGTCGATCAGGTTGACCTGTCGCACCTGGATTTCCCACCGATGCGCGGTGCGCACGAAGCGATGGCCGCACCAGCCGGAGAGAAGGCGCGTTCCGTCGACGCGGAACTCGCTGATCAGGAAATTCGAGCGCACCATGCGCACCGCGCTGTCGTCGGTGTCGAATACTTCCACATTCGAGATCATCCGCACGGTGCGCGATTTCGGCGCCTGCGACCAGGCATAGCCGGTGCGCAGGCGGTAGATGCGGTCTTCCATGCGCCGGCGGTCGTCGAAGCAGACGGCGATCTCCCGCCGCGGGTCGCCGCCCTCGGGCGTGCCCGGCACCCAGTAGATGCATTCGCGAGCGTACATCGCCAGCCATTCGTCGAAGCGCAGCTGGTCGAGCAGGCGCGCCTCGCGCTCGAGCAGCATGCGGAAGCGGTCCCGCACCTCCAGTTGCACCACCGCGCGCTCGTCGGTCTGCCAATCGGTGAAGCTCTCCACCAGGCTCCGGTAGAGCTGCTCGTTGACGTAATAGGAGCTGATCGAGGGATCGCGGAGGGCCTGCATGCTCGTGCTCATGGCTCGCGCCGCACCGCGAGGTTGGGCCGCGCCTTCATCAGCCGCTTCCACTCCTTGATGTATTCGCGCATGAACGCCTCATCGGTAGCGGGCGCCGTGATGATTCCGTCCGCGTCCGTCTTCACGCGGCCGGGAATGCCGAGCCCGCGATGCATGTAGACCCACTCGTCCTCCTGGCAGGCGAGCCCGCGCTGGATCTCCTCGAAATTGGCGAGGTCATCGACCTCGCCGAAGTTCGGGAATTGCTCCTGCGTGCGCATGCGCAGCGCGTTGATCTCGTCGACCGCGCCGCCGAGGGTGCCGTCCTCGTCGACCACGGCGGTGCCGTACCAGGTGACGTTGGTCTCGTCGACCGCGACCGGCTCGAAAACCTGGATGTGGTTGCCGAGCAGCGAGAAATTCGGAAACACGTTGATGTTGACCGGCTCGGAGGAGGCGAGGTCGAGGATGCCCTCGGCCCTGGCGCCAAAGCGGCGGCGCAACTCCTCTTGGTAATATTCCGTGCCCGGCGCCGGGCCTTCCACCGCCCACAATCCGCCGGCACGCTTCTCGATGTTCGGCCGCTTGTCCTTGAAGTGGTGACCGTGGCCCATATAGGCCATGTACATCGGCGCGGTGTCGGGCGAGCCCTTGTAGTACGACATGCCCTTGTTGGCGACGTCGGCCTGGCGGTTCTCCATTTCGAGCAGCGAGCGGTGCGAGAATACGACGTGATAGCCGTCGCCGGAATTGTCGTAGGCGAGCTTCCAGTTGCCCTTGTATTTGAGCCGGTTCGCCTCGCACACCGCGATCTTGCCCTTGGGCTGGCGGTCGAGCCACTCGTCGATCGGTTTGGTGATGGCGCCGAGATATTCGACGAGCGGCGGGGCGTCGGGATTGAGCGTGCCGAAGATGAAGCCGCGATAACTGTCGACCCGCGGCACTTGCGCGACGTTGAACTTGGCGTCCTTGAAGTCGCAGGCATAGCCATCCGGCCACGGCACCGCGCGCAGCTTGCCGGTATTGAGAAAACTCCAACCGTGATAGGGGCAGGTGAAGATGCGCGCCGAGCCCCTCTCCTTGCGGCACAGCGTGGTGCCGCGGTGCGTGCAACGATTGAAAAGGGCGCGGATTTTTCCCTCCGCGTCGCGCAGCAGGATAATCGGGCGCAACCCCAGCCGCACGGTGATGTAGTCGTCGTTCCGCGCGATCTGGCTCTCGTGGCCGAGATAGACCCAGACCGCGCCGAAGATGTTCGTCATCTCGAGGGCGAAAATGCCGGGATCGGTATAGATCAGGCGGTGGACCCGGTCTTCCTGGACGAGGTCGTCCCAATCGTAGCGGTCGGCGGCGTCCTCGTTTCGAGTGGAGGTGAGTTGTTGCAACATGGCCTCGGTCCTTCACCACGACGGATATCTCGGCGGGCGCGCTTTGGTTCGCCCGACGACATCATGCATCGCCTCAGAAGAAATCGAAATACTCGTTCTGCTCCCACGCCGTCGGCTCGTCGCCCGGCGTCGTGCCGGTGTCCTCGAGCCATTGCGCGAACCGGCCGGCCTCGTTGCGCTTGAGCTTGAGGAAGTAGTCGACGAACACATCGCCGAGTTGGGCGCGGAACAGCGCGTCGCGCTCGAGCGCGTCGAGCGCCGCCGGCAGGCTCGCGGGCAGCATCGGCCGCTGCGCGTTGTAGGGGTCGTCGTCCTGCGGCCCCGGATCGAGACCGTTCTCGATGCCGTCGAGCCCGGCGACGATCTGCGACAGGATGTAGAGATATGGATTGGCCGACGGTTCGCCGAGCCGGTTTTCCACGCGGGTCGCGGCATCGTTTTCCCCGCCCAGCACGCGGATCAGCACGCCGCGGTGGTCGTGGCACCAGGTGGCACGGTCGGGCGCGAGCGAATTCGGCCGAAATCGGCGATAGCCGTTGACGGTCGGCGTGGCGAAGGCAGTGCAGGGTGCGGCGTGTTTCAGCAACCCGCCGACGAAAGCGCGCCCGAGCGGCGACAGGCATTCGCCCGTGCGCTCCGGCATGAACGCGTTGCGTCCGGTCTTGCCGTCGACGAGCGACGCGTGGAGATGCCAGCCGCTGGAACAGTAGCCCTTGAGCGCCGGTCGGGACATGAAGGTGGCGAAATGGCCCATGCGCCGGCAGATCTGGCGCGTCGCGGCGCGGAACAGCAGGGCGTGGTCGGCCGCTTCCAGCGCCGGCCGCGGGGCAAACGTGCACTCGACCTGGCCCGGTCCCCACTCGTTCTCGATCGATCGCAGCGGCAGCCCGATGCGCTCCAGTTGCTCGGCGAGCGCCGAGAGCATCGGCTGCATCAGGTCCATATTGGATTCGGAATGGTAGGAAAAACCGGGCTCGACCGGTGCGGTCTTGATCGGTCGCCCGCGTACGCCCGGCAAGCCGGTGTTCTCGGCGCCGAGGTGATCCTCGGCCACCCGCAGAAGATACCATTCGATCTCCAAGCCGACCGCGCAGTCCATCCCTCGCTCGGCAAGCCGCCCGAGCGCTCGGCGCAGCAGGTGCCGGGGCGAGAAGTGGAACGGCACCCCGTTTGCGAAATACTCGTCGCACAGCATCCAGCCGACGCCTGGCGCCCACGGCAGCATGCGAAAGGTGGCGGGATCGGGAACGATGACGAGATTGGGTGAGCCGGTCATCTCGTCGAGGCCCATGCCGCCGCCGCGCGTGAACGAGGCGAAGATGCGGGCATTAGCGGAATCGAGCGTGGCGGTCGCGACGTTGATATTGTGGCCGGTCTCGAGCGCGGCGATGAGGGCCGCCGGCGTTACGGCTTTCGCGCGCGACGCGCCGTGCGGATCGGCCCAAGCGAGCCGCACGAGCTTGAGATTGTCGGTTGCGATCCTGCGCTTGAGGTCCTCGGCCTGGCGTCTCTGCTCGTCCATCCAGAGGCCGTGCCTGGCGATGAATCCCGGCGGCTTTGTCAACTGCACCAATCCATGCGCGATCGCGGGCGGGAATGTAGATGAAGGCGACGAGCCGATCCAGGATTGTCGACCCGGCGTGCGCGCTGCGAGATTGCGCTGACTGGGGACGCGCGCGAGCGCGGAAATCTGCCGTCGCGAACGGCGGTATGATAGTAGGCCACGCTCAGGCCGTGCAGAAATTGGAAAAAATATTGATTTTGTTACAAGCCATGGCTTAGCTGGGCGGCCGCCGGGATTACAGGAGTGAACATGACGGCCCGTGCGATGTGGTTGCAGCTTACGCTTTCCTCGGCGCTGCTTTTCGGCGCGGTCACCGGCGGTCTCCGCCGGCATCGGCACGACACCACATCTCGCGGGTGAAATGTTCAAATTGCGGCACCGGCATCGATGCGACGCACGTTCCGTACAAGGGTATCGGTGCGTCCTTTACCGACATGATGAGCGGCAAGGTGCAGATGGCGTTCTCGAGCATCGCCGGCGCGCTGAAGGTGCGGTGTTCCTGCGCGCCGAGTTCGAGAAATGGAAGCAGGTCATCGCCGACGGAAAGATCAAGGACAACTGACCGGGTGGACTGCCCCCACGGCGCCGAGTGTATGATGCCGGCAGCTTGCGCGTGAGGGGGCGCATGAGAATCCGCGCGCCGAAGGATTTCTGGTCCGGTGTGATGTTCTGCGGCTTCGCCGCGGTCGCCCTCCTGGCCGCGCGCGGATATTCGTTGGGGACCGCCGGCAAGATGGGGCCGGGCTATTTTCCGTTGCTGCTCGGCGGCGTGCTCGCGGGTTTGGGCGCGCTTCTGATCGCGCGGTCGATCGTGGTCGCCGGCGAGCCGTTGGCGCGTTTCCACCTGCTGCCGCTGGCGATCGTCGTGCTGGCGGTGTGCCTGTTCGGCGCCATGATCGAACCCCTCGGGCTGGTGGTTTCGCTCGCGGTGCTCACGCTGTTGTCGGCGGCCGCCGGCCGGCCATTTCGTCCACTCGAAGCGGCCGCCTTGACGGCCGCGCTCATCGTGGTGTCCGTCGGCATTTTCGTCTACGCGCTGGGGCTCCCGCTCAATATCTGGCCGAGCCTGTAGGTCGCGATGGATATCATCTCCAATCTCGGCGTGGGATTTGCCGTCGCGCTGACCCTTCAGAACGTCGTCTATTGCTTCATCGGCGTCCTGCTCGGCACCGTCATCGGCGTCTTGCCCGGCATCGGCCCGGTCACGACGGTCGCCATGCTGCTGCCGATCTCCTTCACGCTGCAACCGGAATCGGCGCTGATCCTGCTCGCCGGCATCTATTACGGCGCCCAGTACGGCGGCTCGACCACGGCGATCCTGGTCAACATCCCCGGCGAGGCCTCCTCGGTCGTGACCACCATCGACGGCCACCAGATGGCGCGCCAGGGGCGAGCCGGGCCCGCCCTCGGCATCGCGGCGCTCGGCTCGTTCTTCGCCGGCTCGGTGGCGACGCTGTTGATCGCGCTGGCGGCGCCGCCGCTCGCGGCCGTCGCCCTGCAATTCGGCCCGGCCGAATATTTCTCGCTCATGGTGTGCGGCCTCATCGCCGCCGTGGTGCTGGCGCGCGGCTCGCTCCTCAAGGCGATTGCCATGGTGGTGCTCGGCTTGCTGCTCGGCCTTGTCGGCACCGATATCAATTCCGGCAGCCGCCGCTTCAATTTCGGCACCACCGGCCTCGCCGACGGCATCGAATTCGTCGCGCTCTCGATGGCGATCTACGGCATCGCCGAGGTCGTCTACAATCTCGAGGGGCAGCAGCAGGCAAACGTCGTGTCCGCGGCGGTGGGCAGGGTGTGGCCCAGCCTCGCCGATCTGCGCTATTGCGCCGGCGCCATCCTGCGCGGCACCTCCCTCGGCGCGATCCTCGGCGTGCTGCCGGGCGGAGGGGCGCTGCTCGCGGCGTTCGCCGCCTACACGCTCGAGAAGAACGTCGCCCGGCCGCCGCGCCGTTTCGGCCGCGGCGACATCAGAGGCGTCGCCGCGCCGGAATCCGCCAACAATGCGGGCGCCCAGACCTCGTTCATCCCGATGCTCACTTTGGGCATCCCCGGCAACCCGACCATGGCGATGATGATCGGGGCGCTGATGATCCACGGCATCGCGCCGGGGCCGCGGGTAATGACCGACCGGCCCGGACTGTTCTGGGGCCTCATCGCCAGCATGTGGCTGGGCAATCTGATGCTGGTGGTGCTCAATCTGCCGATGATCGGCATCTGGGTGCGCCTACTGCGCGTGCCGTACCGTCTCCTCTACCCCGCCATCATCGTCTTCTGCTGCATCGGAGTCTACGCCATCAACAGCAAGCCGTTCGATGCCTTGGTGATGGCGTTCTTCTCGGTGTTCGGCTACGTTGCCCTCAAGCTCGACTGCGAGCCGGCGCCGCTCATTCTTGGTTTCGTGCTGGGGCCGATGATGGAGGAGAATCTCCGCCGCGCGCTCCTGATCTCACGCGGCGACCCGATGGTTTTCGTGCAGGAGCCGATCAGCCTCGTCTTCCTCCTCATCGCGGCCGGGCTCCTGCTCGTGATCGCCGCGCCCGCCATCCGCGTCAGGCGCGAAGAGGCACTGAAGGAATAATCGTGCAAGTCGGAATGATCAGGCCGGCGTTGGTCCGTGTAGCGCGGCTCACGGCCGCCGGAACAATCCGGCAATCCAGCTCCAGATCACTTTCCCCATCAGCGCAAAGCCCGAGATCGGTTTCGCCGGGGCGACGGCAGGTGCCGCCGCGGAGGACGGCGCCGCTGCAGCCGGCGGCGTGGCGGCCGGAACGATCGAAGGCGAGGGTTCGACTGGCGGGGGAGCTGCTGTCGCCGCAGGCGCGGGCGGGCGTTCCTGCGCCAGCTTTTCCTTGAGGCACTTGGCGAATTGATTCATGAGCTGCGCGGCGGTCGCCTGGATGATGCCGACGCCGCGGCCGTATTGCGCGACCGAACCCGATAGCGTCAGGTTGGTGTGCACCAGCACCTTCGAGCCGCTGCCGGCGGGCTCCAGATGGAAGATGGACGCGGCATTGGCGCCGCCGCGGCCTTTCGCATCGGTGCCCTGCGCCGCCACGCGCGCGGTGTGCGTCGCCTCGTCGATTTCCTTGAGTTCCACGACGCCGGCGAAGGTCAAGGCGACCGGCCCGAGCCGCACGGCGATCTTGCCCTTATAGGAGTTGTTGCCGACGACTTCGGTGAGCTCCGCGCCGGGCATGCAGGGCGCGATGCGCTCGATGTCGAGCAGCACCTTCCAGGCCTGGGCCGGCGGCAGCGGCACTTCGAACGAGTTGTCGAATTCCATCGATGTTCTTCCTCAGCCGCGGGTGCCGGCCGTGTCAGGCGAGCCCAGCTGTTGCCAGATCCAGCGCGCGCAGGCGAACAGCCGGCGGTCGGCGTGGCGTGCGGCGACGAGCTGAATGCCCACGGGCAGTCGGTTCGGACCGCGGTGGGTCGGCAAGGTGAGCGCGGGAACGTGGAGAATGGTCCAGATCGCCTGGAAACCGGGATCGCCGGTGTCGCCCAGGCCGCGCGGTGCCTCGCCGTTGACGCAGGGCGCGAGCAGCACGTCGACCTCGCCGAACACGGCGGCGAGCCGGTCGCGGCAATCGTCGGCGAGCTGCAGCGCCGCGACATAGTCGGCATGCGGCATGGCGCGCCCGAGCGCGATGCGCCGCCGCAGCTCGTTGCTGATCGCCTCGCGATCGCGGTTCCATTCGTGCGCCATCGCCGCCGCGCGTTCGTAATTGTTGATGCTCTCCCGCGCGGCGTTGCGTAGGCCGGAGAATTCGTCGGGAAGCGTGATCTCCCGTACCCGCGCCCCGGCCTTGCCCAGCCTCGCGGCGGCATCCTCGACCGCGGCCG
>JBAUOM010000822.1:0-1953 GCA_049579765.1 Xanthobacteraceae bacterium | reverse complement strand
GTGCGGCAGCTCCGGCAGAAGATCGAAACCGATCCCGAGCGTCCGCATTATATCCTGACGGAGACGGGGATCGGCTACCGCCTGCGAGCGCCGGACTGACGCATCGCTTTCGAAACTCGACGGGGCTGTCTTCTCGAGCGACGGTATTCGGAGCTGCCATGGACATTGCAGACTTCCTGAGCAGGTCCGAAGTCATGCTCGACGTGCGCGCCTCCGATAAGGCGCGCTTGCTCCAGGAGCTTGCGGGGCGGGCTGCTGCCAAGCTCGATCTGGCTTCGGACGCGGTCGCCGAGGCGTTGTTGAAGCGCGAGGAACTCGGATCGACCGGCACGGGTGCCGGCATCGCGTTTCCGCACGCTCGGTTGCCGGGGGTGAGGAAGCCATTCGCGATGCTTGCGCGTCTCGCCAGAGCCATCGACTTCGACGCGATCGACGGTCGGCCGGTCGACATCGTCTGTCTGCTGCTGCTGCCCACGAATACACCAGGGGGGCAACTCAATGCCCTCGCCTGTGCGGCGCGGACGTTACGAGACCCTGATACGGTTGCCGGGGTCCGCCGGGCGGGGGACGATGCCGCGCTGTATGCCGCGGTGGCGAAACGCCCTGCGAAATCGAAGCCCGGCTAGTGCAGCGGTCTCGCTGATTCACCGCAACCAGAGCCCAATCTGGCCAGAAATCTCCTCGACCGTCGGCCGCAGGGGCCGGCGCGCGACCTGCTGCCACCGCGGTTCGAAAGCGTGTTACCCTCGCGCATGAGACCGCGAAAGTGAGGCGCGCTGGAACGGGCCTCCGGGAGGAAAGAGTATGACGCTATCGACCAGGATGGCCGCAGCGATTGCGGTTTGTGTCGTCGGCTCGATCGCCGCCGATGTGGCTTCCGCGCAGGTGAAACTCGGCGCGGTGCTGTCGGTCACCGGACCGGCTTCGTTTCTGGGCGATCCCGAGAAGCATACGCTCGAGATCTATGTCGACGACATCAATGCCAAGGGCGGCGTCAACGGCCAGAAGCTGCAGCTCGTCGTCTACGACGATGCCGCCGACGCCAATGCCGCGCGTACCTTCGCCACCCGCCTGATCGAGGAGGACAAGGTCGCGGCCATGGTCGGCGGCACCACCACCGGTGCGACGCTCGCCATGATGCCACTGTTCGAGGAGGCGCAGCTTCCGCTGATCTCCCTCGCCGGCGCCATCCAGATCATCGAGCCGGTGCGCAAGTGGGTGTTCAAGACGCCGCACACGGACAGAATGGCCTGCGAGAAGATCTTCGGCGACCTCAAACAGCGCAACCTAACGACGGTCGCCTTGATCTCGGGGACGGATGCGTTCGGCAAGTCGATGCGCGACCAGTGCGTAGCGGTCGCGCCCAAGGCCGGGATCACCATCGCACACGAGGAATCCTACGGCCCGCGCGACAGCGACATGACCCCCCAGCTCACCAACATCAAGGGCAAGGCCGGCGTGCAGGCCGTGATCAATCCCGGCTTCGGCCAGGGTCCGGCGATCGTGACGCGCAATTACCGCCAGCTCGGCATCACGCTGCCGCTCTACCAGAGCCACGGCGTCGCCTCCAAGCAGTTCATCGAGCTTGCCGGTCCGGCGGCAGACGGCGTGCGGCTGCCCGCCGCGGCCCTCCTGGTCGCCGATAAACTTCCGGACAGCGACCCGCAGAAGCCGGTCGTGGTCGGCTACACCCGCACCTACCAGCAGAAGACCGGCCAGCCGGTCTCCACCTTCGGCGGCCATGCCTATGACGGGCTGATGATCTACGTCGAGGCGGCGAAGCGCGCCGGCAGCTTCGACAAGGCCAAGGTGCGCGACGAGATCGAGAAGACCAAGAATTTCATCGGCACCGGCGGCGTGGTCAACATGTCGCCGACCGACCATCTCGGGCTCGATCTCTCCGCCTTCCGCATGCTCGAGATCAAGGGCGGCGACTGGACGCTGGCGCAGTGA
>JBAUOM010000821.1:0-6810 GCA_049579765.1 Xanthobacteraceae bacterium | reverse complement strand
ACGATGCGGCGGCCGAGACCCGCATACTGGCTGCGCACCGCGGCGCGGGTGGCGCGGCGAACGGCGGCGCGGGCCTTGCCGGTGGTGACGAGCGATTCCCATGCCGCCGGCGGCGCGGTCTGCGCCCTGGAGGTGATGATCTCGACCTCGTCGCCGTTGGTGAGCTCGGAAACCAGGGGCGCGATCTTGCCGTTGATCTTGCAGCCGACCGCCATGTTGCCGACGTCGGTGTGCACCGCGTAGGCGAAATCGATCACGTTCGCGTGCCGCGGCAAAGCGATCAGCTTGCCTTTCGGCGTGAAGCAGAACACCTGGTCATGAAACAGTTCGAGCTTGGTGTGCTCGAGGAACTCTTCCGGATTGGAGCCCTCGGACAGCAGCTCGATGGTCCGGCGCAGCCACGCATAGCCGCTGGACTCGCGCGACAGCATCTCCGTCGGCGAGCCCACGCTGTCCTTGTAGAGCGCGTGCGCGGCGATTCCATATTCGGCGATCTCGTGCATCTCGCCCGTGCGGATCTGCAATTCGACCCGCTGCTGGCTCGGCCCGATCACGGTGGTATGAATGGAGCAATAGTCGTTCTGCTTGGGCGTCGAGATGTAGTCCTTGAAGCGGCCCGGCACCACCGGCCAGGTCGTGTGAACGATCCCGAGCGCCTGGTAACACTCGGGAAGCGTCTTCACGATCACGCGGAAGCCGAAGATGTCGGAGAGCTGCTCGAAACCGACGGACTTGCGTTCCATCTTGCGCCAGATCGAATAGGCGCGTTTGCGCCGTCCCGACACCTCGGCCTCGATGCCGCGGTCGAACAGCTTGCGGGTGAGCTGCTGCTCGATCTCGGTCACCAAGCCGACGTTCTTGCCTTCGAGCGCGTCGAGGCGCTCGCTGACGACGGTGTAGGCCTCGGGATTGAGCTCTTGGAATGCCAGGTCTTCGAGCTCCTCGCGCATCTCGTGCATGCCCATGCGTCCCGCGAGCGGGGCATAGATGTCGAGCGTCTCCTCCGCGCTGCGGCGGCGCGCCTCCGGCGGCATGTGGGACAGCGTGCGCATGTTGTGCAACCGGTCCGCCAGCTTGACCAGCAGCACCCGCACGTCGTCGGCGATCGCCAGCAAGAGCTTGCGCAGGTTCTCCGCCTGCTTGGCCTCCTTGGTAACGAGGTCGAGCTTATTGAGCTTGGTGAGACCCTCGACCAGCGCACCGATGTCGGCGCCGAACATCTGGTCGATCTCCGCGCGCGTGGCAGCGGTGTCTTCGATCGTGTCGTGCAGCAGGGCGGCGGCGATGGTGGCATCGTCGAGCTTCAGATCGGTGAGGATCGCCGCCACTTCCAGCGGGTGGGAGAAATAAGGGTCGCCCGACGCGCGCTTCTGCTCGCCATGCGCTTTCATGGCGTAGACATAGGCGCGGTTGAGCAACGCCTCGCTGGCGTCCGGATTGTAGCGCTTCACGCGCTCGATCAGATCGTATTGCCGCATCATCGGCGGCTTTGGCTGGCTCTGCTGTTTTACAGCCTTTTCAAATACTTGCGAGACAATATTGAGACCTCGCCCGAGCGGAGCCCGCGCTCGCGACTGGTTCTGCATGCGGGGCAGATCGGTAGAGGAACGCACCATGGTCATCCCGCGGGCCGCGCCGGCCGTCATGTGCGAAGGATATCACGACGCGTCGCAACCGCTACAAGGCGAGAGCCCGGCGCTCAAAACGACAACGGCCCGGAAGGGCCCGGGCCGCGGTTCCGCAGGTGCCGAGGGCGGCAAACCTTACTCTTCTTCCTCCGGCTGCTCCTCCGGCGGGGTGAGGCCTTCCAGCCCCTTCAGAAGCTCCTCCTCCGTCATCCGATCGACCGTAACCTCGGTGTCGTCGGCATCGACTGCGCCACCAGCGGCGCTGATGAGCGGCGCCGCTTCAGGCTCCGGCTCGTCGACCTCGACGTATTTCTGCAGCGTATGGACAAGCTCCTCCCTCAGGTCGGCGGGCGAGACCGTGGTCTCCGCGATCTCGCGCAGCGCCACCACCGGGTTCTTGTCGTTGTCCCGTTCGATCGTGATCGGAGAACCGGACGAGATCACCCGTGCCCGATGGCTCGCCAGCAGCACGAGGTCGAACCGGTTCTCGACCTTGTCAATGCAGTCTTCAACGGTGACGCGGGCCATGGGAACTGCTCCTGCAATGGAACTTGCAAAAAGTCGATGCTACGTAGCGATTTCGCCCCCAAACTGCAAGGGCGAAACTCGCGCCTCACATTTTCCTTGGCGTCCCGATAGGCCTCTGTTAGGCAGGATCGGGGAACCACTATGCGAGCCTTAATCTTATACTTTCGCATCGGTTGTGACGGCGAGCGTGCACCCGCAATTGAGCGGCACACGATCACTCAGTCCCGATAAGAAGGAGTCCGGAACCAGGGTCCGGCGGCCGCGTGCCGTCGGGGAGCCGGCATCGAAGTTTCGATGACCTAAACGAGAGCGATCATGGAACCCAGACTGGAAAAAATCGCACTGTTCATTGACGGCGCCAATCTCTACGCCACCGCCAAATCGCTTGGTTTCGACATCGATTACAAGCGGCTGCTGCGCGAATTTCAATCGCGCGGATATCTCTTGCGGGCGTTCTATTACACCGCCGTGATCGAGGATCAGGAATACTCCTCGATCAGGCCTTTGATCGACTGGCTCGACTACAACGGCTACAGCGTGGTCACCAAGGCGACCAAGGAATTCGTCGATCAGACCGGGCGCCGCAAGGTCAAGGGCAACATGGATATCGAACTGGCGGTCGATGCCATGGAAATCGCGGGCTCGATCGATCACATGATACTGTTCTCAGGTGACGGCGACTTCCGTTCGCTGGTCGAGGCCGTGCAGCGGCGCGGTGTACGGGTAACCGTCGTGTCGACGATCTCGACGCAGCCGCCGATGGTCGCCGACGAGTTGCGCCGCCAAGCCGACATCTTTCTCGATATCGTCGAGCTGCAGCCGAAGATCGGCCGTGACCCCGCCGAACGAGCGGCACGTGAGGCGCGCGAGCCGCGCGAGCGGCACACGCCGCAATTTCTGCAGCGCCCGGCCGTGCCGCAGCGCGCAGGGGCAGGCGCTCCCGTCGACGACGACGATTTCGAGGACTAGGCCTTTCCCTTGGTCGCATTTCCTGCAGAAAGCCGGTGTCCACTTCTTCGGACAAGCTCGACGCGTCCGGCAAGCCCGGCCGCGATTGCCCGCTCTGTCCGCGCCTCGCAGCATTCCGTGAGGATTGGCGCAAGCGCGAGCCCAGCTGGTTCAATGCGCCGGTCGCCTCGTTCGGTCAGCGCAACGCGCGCCTCCTGATCGTCGGCCTCGCTCCGGGGCTCAGAGGCGCCAACCGCACCGGGCGACCCTTTACCGGCGACTACGCCGGCGATCTTCTCTACGACACACTTAAGCATTTCGGCTTTGCCCGCGGCAGCTATGGAGCGCGTGTCGACGATGGGCTCGCTCTGGTCGACGCGCGCATCACCAACGCCGTGCGCTGCGCACCGCCGGAGAACAAGCCCACCCCGGCGGAGATCAGGACGTGCCGTTCTTTTCTGGAGGCGACCATCGCGGAGATGCAGAATCTGCGCGCCATCGTCACGCTCGGGCGAATTTCACACGAAAGCACCGTGGCAGCGCTCCACCACCGTCGCCTAGCCGCGCCCTTCGGCCACGGCGCGTCGCACGACATCGGAAGGTTGCGGATCTTC
The DNA here is from genome assembly GCA_049579765.1 of Xanthobacteraceae bacterium. Classification (GTDB taxonomy): domain Bacteria; phylum Pseudomonadota; class Alphaproteobacteria; order Rhizobiales; family Xanthobacteraceae; genus VAZQ01. The sequence goes on along the minus strand of JBAUOM010000821.1, from coordinate 3,092 downwards.
GTCAGCTATCACTGCTCACGCTACAACACGAGCACGGGCGTGCTGACACCGAAAATGTTCCGGGACGTGTTTGCCAAAGCGCGCGCTTATCTCGACACCTGAGCGCAACATTCGCGTTTAGCCAAAGCAACTGGCGATCCGCGCCGCGAACGCGGGCGCGACACCGCGCAGGCTCCGGATCCATCGGATCGTGGCCGGTGAACCTCGCTGCCAGCAATCCGGAGCTCTTCAGCGCGCGCGTCGCCCGTCCGATGATCGCGTCGGCGAGGGTCCGCCGCATGCCGATCCGCCAGGGGCCCTTGCTTTCCGTTGCCATCAGCCGCCGAGCCAGGCGATCACCTCCGGGGCGCTCTTGTCCGGCGGGAAGACAGGATAGAACACCTTGGTGATCGTGCCGTCGTCGATCACCAAGGCCATGCGCTTGAGCAGCGTCATGCCGGCCGCCGTGAAGGTCGGCAGATCGAGCGCGCGCGCCAGTTCGAGACTTTGGTCCGAGAGCAGCGGAAACGGGAGATGCAGGCGCTCCGCCGCCTCGCGTTGATATGCGCTGTCCTGCGTCGAGAGACCATAGAGACGAGCCACGCCGAGGCGCTTGAGCTCGGCGAAATGGTCGCGGAACGAGCACGATTGCGGCGTGCAGCCGCGCGCTCCGGGAATCTGGTCCCAACCGTCGGGTGGCGCCTGCCCCGGCACGCCGGTACGGGGATAGATGTAGACCACCGTGCGGCCGGAGAGGCTCGCGAGATCGACGCGCGAGCCATCGGTGGCGGCGAGCCGGAGCGCGGGCAGCCTTTGACCGGTGAGGTGGCGTGCGCCGCCGTCGTCCTGCGGGACGGGAATGTCGGCGGGCAAGACGTTGGGATCGTGCGCGGTCGTCATGGGCGGCCTCCCCCGCGGGAATAGGAAATGAATTCGAGCAGCGAGCCGTCGGGATCGCGAAAATAGACGCTGGTGCCCGCGCCCTTGGCGCCGAAGCGTTCGGTCGGACCGGCATGGATCGCGACGCCGCAGCGATCGAGATGTTCCATCGCGTCGGCGATCGGTCCGTTCCATTCGAAGCAGAGGTCGCTGTTGCCCGGCTGAACCGGCAGGCGCGCCACTTCGGCAGGATGAAAGCCCGGTCCATGCAGATTGAGCTGTGCGGCACCGAAGCGGTAGGCCCAGCCCCGCGGGCGGCGAACGAGCTCGGCGCCCAACACGTCGCGGTAGAAGGCGTTCGAACGCTGCCAGTCGGAAACATGCACGACGCAATGATCGAATGTGACCGGCAGCGCCATCGATCTCCTCCGCGCCCGCCACCTGCGGCAGGTCGAGCCTGAATCAAATGCAAGATCGGGCCGCAAGGTCAATGGCGAAACGCGCCTGCAGCCGGCGAGGCCGGTCAACCCTTGGCCCGGAGCAACCTTCCGCGTTCGCGCTCCCAGCTGCGCTTCTTCTCGGTCTCGCGCTTGTCGTGGAGCTTTTTGCCGCGGGCCAGCGCCAGCTCGATCTTGGCGCGACCCCTCTCGTTGAAATAAAGCTTCAGAGGTACCAGCGTCATGCCCTCGCGCTCGACCGCGCCAATGAGCTTGTTGATCTGGCCCCGGTGGAGGAGGAGCTTGCGGACCCGCTTGGGCGCATGATTGAAGCGGCCGGCCTGCAGATATTCCGGGATGTTGGCATTCACGAGCCAGATCTCGCCGCCGCGAGTATCGGCATAGGATTCCGCGATCGTGGCCTTGCCCGCCCGCAACGATTTCACCTCCGTCCCGGTAAGCGCGATGCCGGCCTCGAGGGTCTCACCAATCTGGTAGTTGAATCGGGCCTTGCGATTTTGGGCCACGACGCGGATTTTGTCGTCCGATTTAACAGCCATCCCGCTTCCTCCGGCGGCGCGCCGCCCGACACGCCGATCGGCCCTCGAGCGCGCGCCGACGCCAAGCGTCCGATAGCGGACGAAGGCGGCGCTGCCAACTGCTACGATACAGGAGAATTGACGGGCGGTTGCGCCCGGGGCTTGCGATCGAAGCGCTAACTTCCCGGCACCGGCGTGACCTCGTCGATTTGCCGGTGAATGGCGGCGTAGCATTCGCACGCCCTCGCCTCGAGCCCGATCCGGTCGACAATCTCGATCTGGCCGCGGTGATATCGGATGAGACCCGCCTGCTGCAGCACGTTGGCGACGACGGTCACAGTGGTGCGGCGCACGCCGAGCATCTGCGACAGGAATTCGTGCGTGAGCTTGACGGTATTGCTTTCGAGCCGATCGCGTGCCTGCAGCAGCCAGCGGCTCAAACGCGCCTCGACGGCATGCAGCGCATTACAGGCGGCGGTCTGCTGGACCTGGATGAGCAACATCTCGGCGTAGCATACGATCATCCCGCGAATGGCTTCGCTGTCCTCCGCCGCCTTGCGGAAAGGCGGCGCCGCGATGCGCTGGGCAATCCCTCCCACCTGGACGACGGCACGCGTGTGCGAGCGGCGCACGCCAAGTCCGCCGAAGGAGCCGACTGCACCTTCGTAGCCGATCGTGGCGGTCTCGATGGCGTCGCCCTGCCGCATCACCGCCAGCAGCGAGATGATCCCATCGCGAGGGAAATAGACTTGGTCAATGCGGTCGCCCTGCTCCTGCAGGATCGCGCCTTGTTCGAGCACGACGTCCTTGAGATGGGGGGCGAGCAATGCGAAGTCCTGCGCGGGCAGCGCGGCCAACAGCAGATTGCGCTTGCTCATCTGGAAGCGATCCAGCTGCACTTTTCTCTCCGCCGAGCTGGACCCGCACCGACGACACGGCGCGCCGTACGCACGCGCCCGCCCCCCGGCGGCATAACTAAGCCGCCTGCATGGAACTTGTCTGTGCGGTATCCGACAAAGATGCTGCGAGAACGAGAGTTTAGAAGAAATACCCTCGCAGCACCGGTTCAATAGGCGCCGGAAATCTCATGTACGCCTGACAATGCCCCGAGACGGAAGAAGTTCCCTACTCGGGGAGCTATGGGCGAAAGTTGGTGACGGCATGAAGGGATAAGGCGGCGTATCGTGGGGGTGTTCGACGCCTCCACTTCTCCACTGAAGGAGTGATACGCCGTGACCGACACTAATGTTTTCCAACT
>JBAUOM010000820.1:0-9326 GCA_049579765.1 Xanthobacteraceae bacterium | reverse complement strand
GGCGGCGTCCGTGCGCCCGGCGTCCTTCGACCAGGAGGCGGTCGAGCATGCGGCGCGCACCTTACTGCTGCGCTACGGCGTCGTGTTCTGGCGCCTGATCGAGCGCGAGGCGGCTTGGCTGCCGCCGTGGCGCGACCTCATCCGCGTCTACCGCCGCCTCGAAAGCCGCGGCGACATTCGCGGCGGCCGCTTCGTCGCCGGGTTCTCCGGCGAGCAATTCGCGCTTCCCGACGCGATCGGCGCGCTGCGCGAGGTCCGCAGGTCGCCCGCGTCCGGCGCGTTCATTTCGCTCTCCGGCGCCGATCCGCTCAATCTCGTCGGCATCCTCACGCCGGGGCCGAAGCTTGCCGCGCTCACGGGCAATCGCGTGCTCTATCGCGACGGCGTGCCGATCGCGCTCCTTGCCGGCGGCGCGGTGCAGTTTCTCGAGACGCTCGACGCCGCCAGCGAATGGGCCGCCCACAAGGCCCTGTTGCGCGGCGCACTGCCGGCGCCGTCGATTTCCCCCGATGCGAATTCGCTCGCATCGGCCGGTGCCGGCCGGCCGGAACAACAGGCATAGGGCAAGCTGTCCTCGGGCCGCGACTCTCGATTTGCAACGACACATCCGCGTTGCGCCCGACCCGGGCATATCCATGTCTTCGACAGCCTAAAGCGCCCCGAGCTCGGTCAACGCGAGGCGAACCTCCTCGATGCCTTCCGGCGACAACGGCGGCTGCGGCGCAAGCGGCGCGCCGACCGCGTAGCCCTGCAGCTCGAGCCCGCCTTTGATGCAGGCGGCGAGATTGTATTTCGCGAAGACCTGATTGATGCGCCAGAGTTGCCGTTGCAACTGCATGGCGGAGTCCCAATCGCCGCGACGACAGCGTTCGTACAGGTCGACGCTCTGTTTCGGGACGATGCACGCGGGTCCCGCCATCCATCCCGCTCCCCCGATCAGCATCACACAGGCAGGAATGTGCGCGGAGGCGGAAAACACCGCCATTCTGCTCTTGACCCGATTGATGATCGAGAGCAGGCGCCCGGTGTTCGACGATGCATCCTTGATGTAGCGGATGTTCGGAATGCGGCTCAGCCGATCGATCACCGGCAGCGAAAGATCCGAGCGCTGGAAGTGGGGATTCGTGTAGAGCACCAGCGGGAGCGTCACGGCTTCCGCGATGGCCCTGAAATAGGCATAGACCCCATCGTCGGAAATCGGAAAATAGGCCTCGAGGATCGCGAGCACGCCGTCGCATCCTAGCGCCTGCATTTCGCGCGCCTGGAAGACGGCATCGGCGATCGTCGTTGCCGCAGCTCCGGCAACCACCGGAACGCGCCCGCCTGCGGCCGAGACGACAACCTCGACGACGCGCCGGCGCTGGGGCCAGCTGAGATACGCGAATTCGCCGGTCGAGCCCAGAGGCGTCAATCCATGCACCCCGGCAGCGATGAGATCATTGCAGAGGCGATGCAAGACCTCGCCCATGATTTCACCCGAGGAACTGACCGGCGAGACGAGGTAAGGGAAAACTCCACGGAAGGCCGCGTCGGCCATGGGGCAACCTCGTCACTTGTTGGTCAGCCGGATGCCGGTGCGCCGGCCGAGCTCCGCGCAGTCCTCGTCGGTCTTGAACCCGACGGCGCGGATGCCGTGGGCGGCGAGCTCCTCGTCGCGGTCCTCGGTGTCGCCGGTCACGCCGACCGCGCCGATGACCTCGCCCGAGGCATCGCGGATCTGCAGGCCGCCGCCCTCGGGAAAAATCTGCTCGCCGCTCGCGCTCAGGAGATAGCGCATGAAGATCGGCTTCTCCTCGGCGCGCACCTTCACCAGCTTGGACGAGCGGCCCATGGCGAGCGCGGCATAGGCCTTGCCGTAGGCCATCTCGAAGCGGATCATCGAGCTGCCGTCCTCCTTCTTGAACGCCTTCACCTTGCAGCCGGGCTCGACCACGATCACGGAAAGCGGCCGGCAATCGAGCTCGGCGCCGCGCTTAAGAATGACGTCGATGAGGCGGTCGGCCTGCGCGAGGGTGATGGCGGTCATGGGTCCTCCGGTCAGGATGGGTCGATGCGAGAGCTCTCAGAATACGCCGGTGCGCACCGCGTGCCGAGCTTGGTTGACTTGATATTGGCAGCTGTGACACCCGTTCGGCGTCGGTCGCCACGGGGCGCTTGATCGCAGGAGGAACGAATGGCCGAATTCTCACGCCGCGACATGCTGGGCGCCGCTGCCGCCGGGGGCGTGGCCGCAGCCGCAACGGGCACCGATACGTTCGGACAGGGACAACCGCCGTACGGACCGACGCCGGTGCCGCTGGCCGGCACCGATTTGCCGTCCTTCCGCTTCCAGCTCGGCGCGGTCGCGCCCAAGAGGTGGGACGGCGGCTGGGCGAAGGAGGCGACGGTCGAGCAGTTTCCGGTCTCGCAGGCGCTCGCCGGGGTGCTGATGTCGCTCGTCCCGGGGGGCTTGCGCGAGCTGCACTGGCACGCCAATGCAGCGGAATGGGCCTATGTGATCAAGGGCCAGTGCCGCGTCACCACCATAGACCCGCAAGGCCATTCGCAGATCGCCGATTTCGCTGCGGGCGACGTCTGGTATTTCCCGCGCGGGTTCGGCCATTCGATCCAGGGCATCGGCTCGGAGGACTGCCTGTTCGTGCTCGTCTTCGACAACGGCTATTTCTCCGAGTTCGGCACCTTCAGCATCAGCGACTGGATCGGGCACACGCCGCCGGAGGTGCTGGCGAAGTATTTCGGCGTGCCGGCCGCGACCTTCGCGAATTTCCCCAAGGGTGAGGTCTACATCGCCAAGGGCCCGGTGCCGCCGCCGCTCCCCGCCAATCCCGCGCCCGGCTCGCTCGACAGCGGGCCGCTCACCCATCGCTACCGTTTGCTGGCGCAAAGTCCGGAGACCTATCCCGGCGGCACCAACCGGCTGGTGTCGCAGCGCGAGTTCCCGATCTCGACCACCGTGACCGGCGCGCTCATGCAGATCAAGCCGGGCGGCCTGCGCGAGCCGCACTGGCATCCCAATGCCGACGAATGGCAGTACTACATCTCCGGCCGCGCCCGCATGACCGTGTTCGGATCGCATGGCCGTGTGCGCACCGAGGAGTTCAGCGCCGGCGACGTCGGCTACGTGCCGCAGGGCTACGGCCACTATATCGAGAACGTCGGCAGCGAGGATCTCGAGCTGTTGCTGGCGCTCAACAACGGCACCTACGAAGCAATCTCGCTCGCCGACTGGATCGGCGCCAACCCGCACCTGCTGCTGGCGACCAATTTCGGCGTACCGGAAAACACCTTCGGCGATTTCAAGACTCGCAACAGGTTCATGGTCGAGTAGCGCCGATACCAGTTTGCTCAAGCCAAGAACGCGAAGCGCCCGCCGAGTAGGCGGGCGCCTCGTTCAAACGTCGCCGCCTACGCCGCGACCGCGTCGATGGCTCGAGCCGTCACGTCTTGAGCGTTTCGAGCACCCGCTCCGGCGTGAACGGCAGGTGGGTGAGCCGCTTGCCGGTCAGCCGGTAGAACGCGTTCGAGATCGCGCCGGCGATGAAGGGATTGCCGATCTCGCCCAGTCCCGTCGGCCGGGTGTCGACCTCGACGAATTGCACGTGCAGCTCGTCGGGCAGGTCCGACATGCGCATCAGGTTGTAGTCGTGGAAGTTCGACTGCTCCACGGCACCGCCCTTGATCGTCACGCGCTCGTGCAGGACGCTGGACAGGCCGTAGATGATGGCGCTCTCGACGTTGGCCCTGGCCGCGGCCGGCTGCACGATCAGGCCGCCGTCGATCGCCGCCCACACCTTGTGCACGCGGATCTTGCCGTTTGCCCGGTCGAGCGAGATTTCGACTGCACCGGCGCCGAGCGAGCCCGAGCGCTCGGTGATCGAGACGCCGAGCGCGCGGCCGTCCGGCCGCTTCGCTTTGGTGTCGGCCAGTTGCGCCAGCGCCTCGAACACCTTGCGCGCCTTTGGCGTGGCGCCCATGCGCTCGAAGCGGAATTCGATCGGGTCCATGCCCTGATCGACCGCCATCTGATCGACGAAGCTCTCGATCGCGAAGGTGTTGAACACGTGGCCCACCGCGCGCCAGTGCTTGAGCTTGATCCCGTGCGAGACGTCGCGCCGCTCGATGTACTGGTTCGGCACGCCGTAATACGGAATCTTGATGCCGGTGACGAGCAGGAATTCGCCGTCGCCGACGACGCAGTGCTTCCATCCCGTCACCTTGCCGGAGGCGTCGGTGGCCGCCTCCAGGCACTGGAAGGATTGCGGGCGGAACATGCCCTGGGCGATATCCTCCTCGCGCGTCCAGATCAGCTTGACCGGACGGCGCACCTCCTTGGCGATCTGCGCGCATTCGGCGGCATAGTCGCCGAGCGAGCGCCGGCCGAAGCCGCCGCCCATGTAGCATTGGTGGAAATCCACCTGCTCATCCTTGAGCCCGAGCGCCTTTGCCACCGCCTTGCGCGACTCGTCGGGGGCCTGGCTGCCTTCCCAGACCTCGGCCTTGTCGCCGGCATCGCTGATGCGCACCACGGCGTTGAGCGGCTCCATCTGCGCGTGATAGCCGTAGTCGCTGCGAAACTCGGCGTGATAGGTCTTGGCCGCGGCAGCGAAGGCCGCCTTCACGTCGCCCTTCTCCTCGAGCTTCGACGCCTGCGCGTTCGGGTCGGCGTGAATGCGGACGTAGTCCGCGAGCGCCTCGTCGGAATTGAAGCCGTCGGCCTTTGCCTTCGTCCACTTGACCTTGAGGGCGTCGCGTCCGGCCTTGGCGGTCTCGAAATGATCGGCGACCACCGCTAGGCCATTGGCGAGCCTGACGACGGCGATGACGCCTTTCATCGCCTTGATCTCGGCGTCGTTCCAGCTTTCAGGCGCGGCCGCCGATTGGTCCTGCTTGCCCGGATCCCAGATCCTCGGCTGGGCATTGTGGACCGGCGAATGCAGGGTCGAGGCATAGACCATGCCCGGCAGCTTCACGTCGATGGCGTATTGCGCCGTGCCGTTGACCTTGGACGGGGTGTCGCGGCGCGCAACGGACTTGCCGATCAGGCGGAAATCCTTGCGCGGCTTGAACTCCTTCGGGTCGACCGCGGGAAGCGTCCCAGGGATGGTGCCGAACGCCGCGATTTCGCCGTAGCTCAGGCGCGCACCGGTGGCGGGATTGACGACCACGCTCGGCTCGGTCCGCAGGGTGGCGGCATCGACGCCCCATTTCTGCGCGGCATTGGCGATGAGCACCTTGCGTACCTGCGCGCCGGCCGTGCGCAGCTGGTTGAAATAGAGCTGCACGGCACGGCTGCCGACGATCCACATCAAATGCTCGGTGCCGAACGGGTTCTTGTAGCCGTAGACGCTCGCATCGGCGGGGGTCCATTCGATTGCGACCTTCGCCCAGTCGGCATCCATCTCTTCCGCCACGATGAGCGGGAGCGACGTCATCGATCCCTGGCCCATCTCGGCGCCGGCGCTGAGAATGGTGATCCCGCCGTCGGGAGCGATGCGCACCCACGGCGTGATGCTGGCATTGGCCAAGGCGTTGGCCTGTGCCTGCGACATGAGTCGGACGCCGTCGTTGCCGACCGCGATGCAGAAGGTCAGGCCCCCCAGGCCGGCGAGCACGCTGCGCCGCGACGGGTTGGTCTCGATCATCGTCATGGCTCAGGCCTCCCTCGATGCGCGCTCGATGGCGGCGATGATGCGGTGATAGGTCCCGCAGCGGCAGATATTGCCGTCCATGTGGGCGATGATGTCGCTGCGCGAGGGCTTGGGATTCCTAGCCAGCAGCTCCGCCGCCTTCATGATCTGGCCGGATTGGCAGTAGCCGCATTGCGGCACCTCTTCGGCCACCCATGCTTTCTGCAGTGGATGGGAGGAGGTGGGCGAGAGTCCTTCAATGGTGACGAGGGTCCGGCCCGCGACCGAGCCCACGTCGATCTGGCACGAGCGTTGCGCCGTGCCGTCGATGTGCACGGTGCAGGCGCCGCAGAGGCCGGCGCCGCAGCCGTACTTGGTGCCGGTCAACCCGACATGGTCGCGGATCGCCCATAGGAGCGGCGTACTCGGGTCGGCATCGACCGAGACCTGCCGGTTGTTCAACGTGAACGAGACCATGCTTTGCTTCCTCCCTTGGCTTGTCTGGTTTTGCGCTCCCGCATGCCCGCTGGCGGCGGCCGATCGCAGGCGATGGCGGCTCGATTGACGGTCCAGGCTGAAACGTTGAATTTAGAACCAGTCTAGCAAGCCGCAGCCTCGCTTCACATCGGAAAATTCAAGACATCCGCGGCGCCGCGTGCTTTAGCCCTTCCCCGCGTCTTAGGTGCAAATACAGCGGTCCAATCCCCATATGACGGCCATGACTCAGCAGAACCAAGCAATTGCCGCACAAGCCGCCGGCGAGAACCCGTTGCTCGGGGACGGCTCCAGTCCCTTCGGCGTGCCGCCGTTCGAGCGGATCAGGCCGGAGCACTTTCCGCCCGCCTTTGCGCGCGCCTTCGCCGCGCACGAGGCGGAGGTCGCCGCCATTGCGGCCGATCCGTCCGAGCCGACCTTTGCCAACACCATCGCCGCGCTGGAAACCGCCGGCGACGACCTCACGCGCGTCGGCAGCGTGTTCCACGTGCTGGCGGGCGCGCACACCAATGATGCGATCCTCGCGATCGAACGCGAGCTCGCGCCACAGGAGGCCAGGCATTGGAACAGGATCCTCTTGGACGAGGGTCTGTTCCGCCGTATCGACGCGCTGCACCGGCGGCGCGAGCGGCTCGGCCTCACGGCGGAAGAGATGCGCGTGCTCGATCGCTATCACGTGAGGTTCAAGCGCGCCGGCGCCGCCCTCGACGCCGCCGCGAAGGCGCGGCTTGCCGAGATCAACGAGCGCCTGGCCGCGCTCGGCACCAGCTTCAGTCAGAACGTGCTCGCGGACGAGCAGGGTTACACGCTCGTCCTCGAGGGCGAGGACGACCTCGCCGGCCTGCCTGATTTCGTGCGTGCGGTCGCGCGTGCGGCGGCCGAGGAGCGGGGCGTTGCCGGCAAGCACGTCGTCACGACTTCACGTTCCAGCGTGGAGCCGTTCCTGCAGTTCTCCGCGCGGCGCGACCTGCGCGAGAAGATCTTTCGCGCCTGGATCGCGCGCGGCGACGGCGGCGGGGCAACCGACAACAAGGCGATCATCGCGGAGATGGTGGCGTTGCGTGCGGAGCGCGCGCGGCTGCTCGGTTATCCGACCTTCGCCCATTACCGGCTCGACGATGCCATGGCGAAGACGCCCGACGCCGTACGCTCGCTACTCGATCGCGTGTGGCAGCCGGCACGCCGTCACGCCTTGGCGGATCGCGACGCGCTGCAGGCGCTGGTGCGGGCGGAGGGAGGGAACTTCACGCTCGCGCCGTGGGACTGGCGCTACTACGCGGAGAAGCTGCGCAAGGCGCGCTGCGACATCGACGAGGCCACGCTCAAGCCCTATTTCCAGCTCGAGCGCATCATCGAGGCGGCCTTCCATACGGCGAACCGGCTGTTCGGGCTCACCTTCGAGCCGTGCGCCGGCATTCCGGTCTGGCACGCGGACGTGCGCGTGTGGGAGGTGCGCGACGCCCAGGGACGCCATCGCGGCTTGTTCTTCGGCGACTACTTCGCCCGCACCTCGAAGCACAGCGGCGCCTGGATGACCACGCTGCGCGAGCAGGAGAAGCTCAAGGGCGATATCCGCCCGCTGGTCGTCAACGTCATGAATTTCTCCAAGGCGGGGCCGGACGAGCCGACGCTGTTGTCGTTCGACGATGCCAAGACGCTGTTCCACGAGTTCGGCCATGGCCTGCACGCGCTCCTCTCCGATGTCACCTATCCGATGGTCTCGGGAACGAGCGTGCTCACCGACTGGGTGGAGCTGCCTTCGCAGCTCTACGAGCATTGGCTGGAGCGGCCCGAAATCCTGAGCCGCTTCGCCGTTCACTGTCGCACCGGCGAGCGGATCCCGCAGGACCTGTTGGACCGCCTGATCGCCGCGCGCACCTTCAACCAGGGCTGCGCCACTCTGGAATACGTCGCCTCGGCGCTGGTCGATCTCGACATCCATCTGCGCCAGCCGGCCGCGGAGGAAAGCGAGCGCTTCGACGTCGAAGCGTTCGAGCAGTCGGCGCTCGCGCGCATGGGCATGCCTGCCGAGATCGTCATGCGTCACCGTCCCGCCCATTTCCAGCATGTGTTTGCGGACAACAGCTACGCCGCGGCCTATTACAGCTATATGTGGTCGGAGGTGCTCGACGCCGACGCGTTTGCCGCTTTCGAGGAGACCGGCGACGTCTTCGACGCCGCCGTCGCTCGCAAACTGCGCGATCACATCTACGCCGCCGGCGGTGCGCGCGATCCGGCCGAGCTCTACATCGCCTTCCGCGGCCGCCTGCCGACACCCGAGGGGCTGCTCAAGCGCCGCGGGCTGAGCGAAGAGGCCCCCGCACCGTCGGCATGATCGGGGTTCGCGCGTTGCGGCCTTCCCGGGAGCGATCGAGCGGCACCGGCGGAGCCGGCCAACTCACTGACATTTCGCAATTTCGCGCTGGCAAGGAACTTGCTTATCGGGCTCCAGCACCGAGAGGAGAACCCGATGAAGCATGTTGCAGGACTGGCGCTGGCGATCGCCTTGGCGCCCAGCGTGGTGCACGCGCAGGATGCATGGCCGAGCCGGAGCATCACCTTCGTGGTGCCCTACGCGGCCGGCGGCTACACCGACCTGGTCGGCCGCTGACCGCGAGCTACGTCGAGAAGGCGGTGGGCAAGCCGGTCGTGGTCGAAAACCGTCCGGGCGCCGGCGGCATCGTGGAAACGCAGTTCGTCGCGAAAGCGGCGCCTGACGGCTACGTTCTGCCTCTGCAGCGTGGGCGCCGTGTCGGTCGCGCCTTTCGCGCAGAAGGTCGGGTACGCGCGACGCTGATCTCGAGGAACGGCTGGCCGAAATAGTCCCCGCGCCCGACGTCGGAGATGAGCCGGTGCGAGGCGCGGTGGCCGGAATGCACATGGGTGTCGATGAATCCCGGCGCGACCAATTTGTCGAGCGCATCGATCTCGTGGTCGACCTCGCCGGCGAAGCGCTCGCCGACGAACAGCACGGTATTGCCCTCGTAAACCAGCTCGGCATTGCGCCAGAGCGTGTGATGCCCGTCGGCGTGGCCGACCAACCAACCGCAGGTGATGCGCGTTCGCATGAAAGCCCCTCCCGATTCCGGATTACGCGTACTCTGATAATGTCCGCCACGGCAAGCGACGGCTGTGCCACAGGCGGCGCAGCACTGCCCGCATGAGGCTCTTTTCGGCATGACATCCCGCGCCACGGACCTGCAC
>JBAUOM010000819.1:0-2754 GCA_049579765.1 Xanthobacteraceae bacterium | reverse complement strand
ACGCGGTGGGCGTTGCAGATGCTGCGCAGCCCGGCGAGGTAGCCCTTGGGCGGCACGATGATGCCGGCCTCGCCCTGGATCGGCTCGACCAGCACGGCGGCGGTGTCGGGCGTGATCGCGCGCTCGACGGCCTCGAGGTCGCCGAACGCAACCGCGCGGAAGCCGGGCGTGAACGGCCCGAAGCCGTCGCGGTAGTCGGGCTCGGTCGAGAACGAGACCACGGTGGTGGTGCGGCCGTGGAAATTGCCGCTCGCGACGATGATCTCGGCGCGGTCGCTCGCGATGCCCTTGACGCGATAGCCCCAGCGGCGCGCGGCCTTGACCGCGGTCTCGACCGCCTCGGCGCCGGTGTTCATCGGCAGCGCGGCGTCGAGCCCGGTGAGCTCGGTGAGCTCCTCGAGGAACGGACCGAGCCGGTCGCTGTAATAGGCGCGCGAGGGCACGGCGAGGCGCTCGGCCTGCGCGGTGAGCGCGGCGAGGATGCGCGGATGGCCGTGGCCGTGGCTCGCCGCCGAGTAGGCGCTCATCATGTCGACGTAGCGCCGCCCGGCGGTGTCCCACAGATGCGCGCCCTTGCCGCGCGCCAGCACGACCGGGAGCGGCTCGTAGTTGTGCGCGCTGTAGCGGTTCTCCAGATCGATGGCTTTCATGACACGCCTCCGCACGTTCGTGCTGCCGCGAATCGAATCGCATTCTCGCGAGTCGAATCTATGTCGCGGCCGCCGCCCGTGCGGCGGAAGTGCAAGCGGCGTGCGGCGGATTCGGCGGCAAGGCCGCGTCGGCGCGGCGGAAACGGCGGTTGGTTAACGCGCTGTCAGATTCATAGTCCGGCTATGTAGCCCGCATGCAGCGAAGCGGAATGCGGGGCGGTGCCATTCGCACCGACACCGTTCATCCCATGAACAGGTCGGAATGAGTTCCGGTCCGGATGAGCAGTACCTCCGTGGCCGTCACTTCGTAGAGCAAGAGCCAGTCCGCCTCGATGTGGCACTCCCAAACGCCCTTCCATTCGCCGGTCAGTTGGTGCGGGCGGTAACCTTCCGGGAGGGCGCCGGTCTCCACCAGCAGCTCAACCGCGGCGATGAGCTCCTCGACATCCTTGCCGCGGCGCTTCTGTCGCTTGAGATCGTTTCGAAAATGGGTTCGTTGAACGACCTTCCGCATGGAACGGTGTCAAAGCGAACGCACCTTTTTTGCCCAGGTAGAAACGGAATCGAAGGTTTCGATGTTCTTGCGCTCGCGCGCCTCCCTGAGGGCCCGCGTTGTTTCCTTGTTCGGCAGGTGCACCGGAAAAGGAAGGCCCTTGGTGAGCTTGACCTGCGCGAGAAACAAGGTGATCGCCTCGCTCGAGGTCAGGCCGAGCTTCTTCAGCACGGCTTCGGCATCGCGCTTGAGGGCCGGCTCGACGCGGGCCCTGATGGTCTCGGTCTTGCCCATGTCATGGCTCCCTTTATGTGTTGAAGATGTAGCACATATGGGCCACAATTCCAAATTATGCGAGAGCGCGATCTCACCGTGTGGCGAGAGTCCCGGATTACGCTGCGCTCCGTCCGCGCTACGGCTACGGCCTACGAGCTCTGCTTGCCGCGCAGCAGCGAGTCCGGATAGCCGGCGAAGCGGCGGACCGGGCGCAGCGCGACGTGGCTGACGATGCGGGCGACGCCGAGGGTCTCGTCGTCGATCAGCGCGCTCGTGGCCTCCTCGTAGGCGGCGAGGTCGGCGCAGACGAAGCGGGCGAGGTAGTCGACCGTGCCGCTCACCTCCCAGCACTCGACCACCTCCCCGATGGCGGCGAGCCGTTTCTCGAAGCGGCCGCGATTGGCGTGCTTCTCCAGGATGATCTCGGCGAACACGTCGACCGGCCGGGCGAGCCGGGAAAGCTCGACCACCGCCTGATAGCCGGCGATGACGCCCGCGGCTTCGAGCCGCCGCACCCGCTCGAGCGCGGCGCGCGGCGAGAGCCCCACCGCCTGCGCCAGCTTCTGGATGGTCGAGCGGCCGTCGCGCTGGAGCGCCGCCAGGATCTTGACGTCGATGCGGTCGAGTGCGGGCGGGCGCTTGGCGGCCATGAATGCCTTATGCGAATTCGATCAATCGGTCGCTCCGGGTGTCGTTCCCGCGCAAGCGGAACCCATAACCACCGGCCTCTGGGATATGGGTCCCCGCTTTCGCGGGGACGACATCGGTGAGTGGGGTTGCTCAATTTGCAACTGACCGCAAGCCTCACTCCAGCGCGCCGTCCGCGACCGGCACCGTGTAGTTGAGTGCGAGCCGGCCGCCGTCGGCATAGACGGTCTCCCCGGTGACGTAGCTCGCGTCGTCCGACGCAAGGAAGACGGCGATGCCGGCGATCTCGTCCGCCTCGCCGATGCGCCCGAGCGGCGTGCGCGCGAGGATGCGGCGCTTGGCGTCCTTGTCGGTCGCCACCGCCTTGAGGATGTCGGTCATGATCGAGCCCGGCCCGATGGCGTTGACGCGGATGCCGTGCGGCGCGAGGGAAAGCGCCATCACCTTGGTGAGCTGGTCGATGCCGCCCTTCGACACGCAATAGGGCGTATGGTTGGCGATCGCGACCACGGCGTTGATCGAGCTCATATTGACGATGCAGCCCGGCGGCTTGCCGGCCTTGACCTGCGCCACCATGCGGCGCGCGGCGGCCTGGCCGACGAGGAACGCGCCCTTGAGGTTCACCCGCAGCACGCGCTCGAAATCGGCTTCGGCGAGCTCGAGGAAATCGGCAGCGTGGATGATGCC